>CALFVM010000199.1 GCA_937928665.1 uncultured Candidatus Methylacidiphilales bacterium | reverse complement strand
CGGCACCCTGGTCTGGCTCCTCGTCGGTCTTGCCCTTGGCCGGCGCATCTGGGCGCGGCTCGACCTTCACTACGCGTGGCACCTCCTCTTCTGGTTTCTCCCCCTCATCCTCCTTCAGTGGGCCTTCGCCTGGCCGATCCTTCTGCCGCGTTGGGACCTTGTTGCCATCCCCGCCCTGGCCATCGGCACCTGGCTGTCCCTCGCTGATTGGATCGCCGTTCGTCAAGGTATCTGGTTCTTCGATCCTGCCCAAATCACCGGCTTTAAAGTCGGGCGCATCCTCCCCTGGGAAGAGATCGCCTTCTTCTACCTCACCAGCATCCTGGTCGCGCAAAGCTTCCTCATCCTCCTCCCTGAAACCATCCGCTGAACCCCCAGCCCCTCTCAAAACAGAATTCCCCGCTTGTGCCGCCACTCACCTGATGGGATATTCCCCATCGAATTCCCCCAAACCCTATGGACTATGATTTAGTTGTTCTCGGAGGAGGGCCCGCCGGTTACGTCGGTGCCATTCGCGCCTCCCAACTCGGTAAGAAAGTTCTTGTCATCGACAAAGAACGCGCGGGCGGCACCTGCCTCAACTGGGGCTGCATCCCCACCAAAGCACTCATCCGCAGTGCTGAATCCTATCACACCCTCCAGCGGGCCGAAGAATTCGGCCTCTCCGCCAAGGACATCTCCTTCGACTTCAAAAAAGTCATCGACCGCAGCCGCGATGTTGCCAACAAGATGGCCAAGGGCATCGAGTTCCTCTTCAAAAACAAAAAGGTCGATTACATTGTGGGTCGCGCCGTCATCAACAAGGACAAGTCCATCGACATCACTCGCGACGACGGCACACACGAGAAAATCAAAGCCACCAAAATCCTCCTCGCCACCGGTGCCGTCCCCCGCCCCCTTCCTAATGTTCCCGTCGATGGGAAACGCGTGCTCACCAGCCGCGAGGCCCTCGCCCTGACCGATCAGCCTAAATCCGTCATCATCCTCGGAGCCGGTGCCATTGGCGTCGAGTTCGCTTACTTCTACAACGCTTTCGGCACCCAAGTCACCCTGATCGAGATGCTCCCACGCATCCTCCCCATTGAGGACCACGAAGTCTCCGAAACCGTTGCCCGCTCCTTCACCAAGGCCGGCATCGAAGTCCTCACCGAGACCAAAGCCGATCAAGTCGAAGTCGGTCCTGACTCCGTAAAAGTCACCGTTTCCGGTAAACAATCCCGCACGCTCGAAGCCTCTACCCTGCTGGTCTCCATCGGCGTCCAGGCCAACCTCGACGGGGTCCTCGGCGACGGCCTCAAACTCGAACTCGACCGCGGTTACGTCAAAACCTCCGACGCCTACGAAACCTCCGTTCCCGGCATCTACGCCGCCGGCGATATCATCGGCCCGCCCTGGCTTGCCCACGTCGCCTCCCACGAGGCCATCGAAGCCGTCGAAGGCATGTTCCTCAAAGGCAAGAAACCGAAAAAAGTCACCGTCTTCCCCGGCTGCACCTACTGCCAGCCCCAGGTGGCCTCCGTCGGCCTCACCGAAGCCAAAGCCAAAGAAAAAGGGCTGAAGTTCAAAGTCGGCAAATTTCCCTACCGCGCCAGCGGCCGCGCCGTCGCCGCTGGTGAACCCGAAGGCTTCGTCAAGATCCTCACCGGCGAACCCCACGGCGAAATCCTCGGTGCCCACATCGTCGGCTCCGAAGCCACCGAACTCATCGCCGAACTAACCGTTGCTATGACCCTCGAAGCCACTATCGACGAAATCCTGGCCACCATCCACGCCCACCCCACGCTGGCCGAGATGATTGCCGAGGCCACCCTCGCCTCCAAAGGCGAAGCCATCCACATTTGAACGGCTCCCCCATCGACCTTTCCCGCTACGACAACCGGGCGTTCGACCGCGGTGCTCCCCTCTGGAAAGAAGGTCTCTGGAGGCTTGTCCAGGGCCTCTTCTTCCAGCCCCTCTGGCATGCACCCTCCGGTCTTCGCGTCTTCTGGCTCCGCCTATTCGGCGCGCAGATCGGACACCGCGTCGTGGTCCGCGCCGGAGTCAACATCCACTTCCCTTGGCGGCTCCGCGTCGGTGACGACGTCTGGTTCGGTGAGGATTGCCTCATCCTCAACCTCGCCCCTGTCGACATTGGCGACAGCTGCTGCGTCTCCCAACGAGCCGTTCTCTGCACCGGCTCCCATGATTACCGCAGTCCAACCTTCGACCTCATCACCAAGCCCATCCATATTCATACCGGCTCCTGGATTGCCGCTTGTGCCTTCATTGGCCCCGGCGTCGAAATCGGGCCGCGCTCTGTCATTGCCGCCGGTGCCGTTGTCACCCGTTCCATCCCCTCCGGCCACCTAGCCAAAGGAAACCCCGCCGCCCATTCTCCAATCGATTGAGCAGAGGTTCTAACACCTGCCTGTTTGGCCCGACCTTTCCGGTCATTTCCACTTGAAATCGGCGGGTGCGGGAAAACATAATCAATAACAATGACGTGCATTCAACGGGACGCGGTCGAGCCATTCATCACTGCGGACGGATCCGAGATTCGGGAGCTGATGGCCTACCGGAACTCCCCCGTCCAACGGCAAAGCCTGGCGGAAGCCCGCCTGGCTCCCGGCCAGTCCACGACACGGCATTATCATCCCCGGACCGAGGAAATCTACTACCTGCTTGAGGGCGAAGGCACGATGGAACTGAGTGGGGAGAGCCGGACCGTCGGACGCGGGGACTGCATCGCGATCCCGCCTGGCACCAAACACCAGCTCACCAACACCGGGCTGGGTTCGCTGGTCCTGCTCTGCTGTTGCGTCCCGGCTTATGAACATGCCGACACGATTTTATGCGATTGATCCTCTGCCTTGCCGCCTTCTTTTCCCTGGTTTGTTTCCCGCTGGGGAGTCCGGCCCAGCTCACGCCTGAGCAGCACCAAAGCCTGGTGCGAACTTCCCAAGACATCGCCCGGCGCGGCTTGCGCTACAGTGCTCGGTGGAACCCACCCGGAGAGGCGCGCCCCTGGATCATGGACTGTTCCAACACCGCACGATGGGTCTATAAATCTGCTTTGGGCAAGGAACTGCCCCGGACCGCTTCCGACCAATACGTCGCCCTGCTGGAACAGGGCCGGATCACACCGGCACCCAGGCAAAGGGACGGTTCCGTTGATCTTGAACGCCTTTTCGGCATGCTCCGTTCGGGGGATCTTTTGTTTTGGGAGTGGACCTACAACACCAAGCGGTCACCCCCCATCACCCACGTCATGATCTACCTGGGCCGCACGGCTAACGGTGTTCACAAAATGTTTGGTGCCAACTCCCGCAGCCAGGGCGAACTCTCCGGCACCCGCGGCGGGCCCGACGTGTACATCTTTGACCCACGCAAGCCAATGGGTGGGGTTCGAGGCCCTCAAGACGGGCGTTTTGTCGCCTTCGGCCGACCGGGATGAACGGTTTCCGCGTCCGCGCCGCCCGACCTGAAGACGCCACCGCTTTGTTCCACCTCGTTCGCAGCATCTCGGCCACGCGCGAATGGCCCCTCATTCTCCCGGACGAAGAGCTGCACTCCCCCGAAGAGCAACTGGCCCAGATCGAATGGTACCGTGCGGCCCGCAACCGGGCCCTATTGGTCGCTGAAGCACCCGACGGACGGCTTATGGGTTACGCGTCGGCCTTGGGAGGCGAGTATGCCGTTGACCAACTCAACGCTGTTCTCATCATTGAAGTCGGCCTCGACTTTCGACGGCAGGGCGTCGCCACCCGCCTCCTCCACGATCTCGAACGCTGGGCCCGCCATGTCGGTCTCCACCGTCTTGAACTTACCACTCTGGTGGATAATGATCCCGCCCGTCATCTCTACGAAAAATGCGGGTTCATTGTCGAAGGACTCAAGCAAGAGTCCCGCTTCATCGCCGGACGTTTCCGTGATGAACTGCTGTTTGCCAAACTTTTAAACTGACATGCTCCTTTCCCTGTTCGGCGGCGTCGGGTTGTTCCTTCTCGGCATGGCCCTCCTGACCGACGGACTCAAATCTTTCGCCGGAGATTCCCTTCGTGCTGCTCTGATCCGTTTCACCGGCCGCCCGGTGACCGCGTTTCTATCTGGCCTGTGCGCCACCGCCCTGGTTCAGTCCTCTAGCGCAACCACGGTGGCCACCATTGGTTTTGTCAGTGCGGGGCTGCTCTCCTTTACCCAATCGATCGGCATTGTCCTCGGTGCCAGCCTCGGGACCACCAGCACCGGGTGGCTGGTCTCAGTGTTTGGTCTCAAAGTCAGCATCAGTGCCCTCGCCCTGCCCGTCATCGGCACGGGTGCCTTCCTCCACCTCCTCGGCCGCGGACGCTGGGCAGCTCTCGGACTCGCCCTGGCCGGATTCGGTCTCATCTTCATAGGCATCGACCAACTCCAGCAGGGCATGGGGGGTCTCAACGATCACATCGATCTGGCTGCCCTCCCGTCAACCGGGTTCCTCGGCCACGCCCTGATGATGACGGTGGGCATTGTCCTCACCGTTCTCATGCAATCCTCCAGCGCAGCCGTGGCCACCACGCTCACTGCCCTCCACGCCGGCACCATCAGCTTCGAACAGGCCGCCTCCGTCGTTATCGGTGCCGCGATCGGCACCACTGTCACCGCTGCTCTTGCGGCCATTGGTGCCACCGTCGTCGCCCAGCGCACCGCATTGGCCCATATTCTTTTCAATCTCTTCACTGGCCTGGTCGCCCTGGTGCTCCTTCCGCTCTTCCTCAGCATCATTGCCTGGGCCAATACGCACCTCGACCTCCAACCCGGTGCGGTTAGCCTTGCCGCCTTCCACACGCTCTTTATCGCGGTCGGGGTCGGTCTTGCTTTCCCCTTCCTCGGCCCGTTCGGGCGTTGGATCGAACGCCTCCGCCCTGAACACGGTCCGGCTCTCACCCGGAGCCTCGATCGCTCCCTCCTCTCCGTTCCGCCCGTCGCCATGGAGGCCTTGCGCAATTGCCTGCGAAACTGCGCCACCGGTCTCTTCCAGATTCTGGCCAATCGCCTTCGCCAGCAGCCCCCCGACCGGGCCGAGGAAACACGCCTCAATCAAATCGAGACCGCCCTCGACCAGGCCCGGGAGTTCCTCAGCGAGATTCCCAAGGTGGAACACCAGGAGGAGGGGCTTGACCTCCGGCTCGATTCCCTCCACGCCCTTGACCATCTCGTCCGGCTCCTCCCGGCGGCCCGGCAGAATCACCGCATGGTTTCCCTACCCCTCTTGGCCGATCGCGCCGCGCAAACCGCCCAATTGCTCGATGCGGCCGTGTTACTCCTGAGTCGTGCTGCCGGCACCCGGAGGGAAGACGATGCCGCGCCTACCCCCGATTTTGCCGCCGCCTCCCGCGATCTGGCCGCCTGGCGGAAGGCGGGTCGGAGCGCACTGCTCGAAGCCACCGCCCGGGGTGAACTTTCTGCGGAAGATTCCCTGCGCGATCTCGACGCCCTTCGCTGGATTGACCAGATTGGCTACCACCTGTGGCGCATCACCCGGCATCTGGGGCATCACGCGGTTCAGGACGCTCGGGCAGGTCAGGAGCGGCTGGCGGCGAGTCTACCCGCTCCACCCTCAACGTGACAATCCCTGTCCCTGGCCAGACACACCTGATCCCGTCGTTTTAAGGTTTCGTGAGGGACTGATCGGGTGTTGACTGGCGGGCATGAACCGGTTGTTGCGCCTCTCGTTACCTGCCCAAATCCTGCTCGCACTGGTATTGGCAATCCCGTTCGGAGCCTGGGTGGGACCGGAGGGTTCGGTGTTCGGGGTGCGTTGGACGACCGCTTTCGACTACGTCGGGGACCTTTTCCTCAACGCGCTAAAAATGATCACCGTGCCGCTGGTCTTCGCTGCGGTGGCCAGCGGACTCGCGTCCATGAAGGGAGGATCGGCCTTCGCGCGGCTTGGATTAAAAACAGTCGGTTTTTATCTCGGAACTTGCCTGGCGGCGGTCTTGATCGGCCTGGTCTGCGTCAACCTTGTTCAACCGGGGTTGATCGACGGAGAACCGGCCCGGGAACTGCTCACC
>CALFVM010000198.1 GCA_937928665.1 uncultured Candidatus Methylacidiphilales bacterium | reverse complement strand
CTCGGTCGGCTGCAGGGCTTCCACGGCCGCAATGGCTGCGTCCCGGGAGCCACCCTCCTGTAAAATCCGGGGGCGGCCTCCCGACGTCACCACCATCACCTGGCTGTCGCCCGGCATTTGGCCTAGCAGTTCCACCGCCCGTGATTTCAAAAGCTCAAACCGCCTCCCCCGTCCAGTCTCGGCCCGGGTGCTCAGCGACACATCAATCACCAGTGCGCAGGCCGGAATCTGCCCGGCTTCCTCCCGGGCGGAAAGGTAGGGTTGGGCGAAAGCCAGGACAATGAGAGCGAGAATGAGTGCCCGCAGGCAGGCCAATCCCACGTGTTGCAGACGCGAACGATGAGGCAGGGGAGGGGTTCCGATAAAGAAGGCCAACGTCGGAAAGACCACCCGAGGTTTCCGCCGCGGAAAATACCAATGAATAAGAAACGGTGCCACCGCCAGAACCAATCCCAGCAACATCCATGGGTGGGTGAAAAAAAACGTGGTCATGCCAACCCTAAGACGCTAGCCGCCTTGCTCCTCACGCCAAGCCCCGATCACGCAGCCTGTCCAGCGGCTCCCCGGCACTGCCAGCCACCGACGTCCGGGCCTACCCCAGACAGCCCACCATCACCAGGCAGGCCCGCTCCGTCGCCAGACCCGCTTCCACATTCCGGCTCAGCGCGTAGCGTAACTCCTCTAGGGCATCGACGGCGCGGGCGGCCTCCGCCTCCTCTCCCCGACTCCGTCGTTCCCAAATCCCCCGGGCCAGAGCCCGGAGTGTTTCGTCCCGACGCAATTGAAACTCCCCGGCCGCCCGGGCCGCCACCACCTCGTCGTCTTCATCCCCCGCCTCTGCCTTGGCCGTCTGTTCCGCCTCTTCCCTCTGCTCGGCCCAAAGTTGCGCGAGCATCGCAGCGCGCCGGTACGCCGTCAGTGGGGCGGTCCGGTCCGGTGCCAACCAGTCGTTCAGCCAGCCCGCGGGGAGCGGATCGGCCTGGTGCCCGGACGAGGCGAACGGAACCGTCAAACAGCGCGATTTGATCGTCGGCAAAAGGAGGTCGGGCGCGATGGTGGCTAAAAAAATCACGGTATGCGCGGGCGGTTCCTCTAGCGTTTTCAGAAAAGCATTCGCCGCCTCTGCCTGGCCCATGCACATCCGGTCAGCGGCCAGGATTCCCGCCACTTTGACCGGGGCGCGGAACGCTTTCAAAAAAAGTTCCCGCTCCAGTTCCCGAATCTGATCCACGGTGATCCGGCGGGATTTGGACTCTGGCTTGACCAGGTGCAGATCGGGATGGGCCGCGGCCTCTCCGCCAAGAAGGCGCGCCGCAAGTCTCAATAAGACCCGCTCCAATTCGCTCAGGTCATCCCCGCTCAACAGGTAAGCGTGGGCCAGCCGATCCTCCTCAGCGGCCCGGGCCAGGCGTTTTTCCAGTTCTTCAGCGGGCAGCGGCATGGAGCAGAGGGGCGACCGTCTCGCGGACGCGGTTGAAAACATCCTCCGGGCTTCCCGCCGCGTCAATCACGCGGAAACGGTCCGACTCACAAGCTGCCAGGTCGAGGTAGCCCTGGCGGACCCGGGCGTAAAAGGCGTCCGGCTCCGCCTCCATCCGGTCGTGGGCGGCACCCGATGCCGGTCGCCGGTTCATTCGGGCCAGTGCTTCTTCCACCGGCAGATCAAAAAGCAGCGTCAAATCCGGGCGGCACGAACCCACGGCAAACGCGTTAATCGCCGCAACCACCTCTGCGGGTAACCCACGGGCCACACCCTGATAAACCGTGGTCGAGTCCAGAAAACGATCACACAAAACCCAGGTGCCTTGGGCCAGAGCCGGGGCAATCTCCTTCCGGACCAGCTCCGCCCGGCTGGCGGCAAAAAGCAACAGTTCGGTCTCCGGACACATGCCGCGTCCTTCAGGAGAATGCTTCAGCAGATGGCGCACCGCTTCGCCGACCACGGTGCCTCCGGGTTCGCGCACACAGATCACCCGGAATCCGGCCTCTTCCAGATGCCGGGCCAGGAGCCGGAACTGCGTCGTCTTCCCGCAGCCTTCCGAGCCTTCCAGCGTGATCAGCCGACCGGCGGGCGTCATGGCAAATCAACCAGGGCAATGGCCATGGCGGCGATCCCCTCCTTCCGCCCGGCGAAACCGAGCCGCTCATTGGTGGTTGCTTTCAAGCTGATCTGGGCCGCGTCAACTCCGAGAGCCCGGGCGATGGCTTCCCGCATGGCTGTCGTGTGCGGATTGATCTTCGGTGCCTCCGCGATCACGGTCGCATCCACGTTGTGCAAACGAGCTCCGCGCTCTTCCAGCATCCGGCGGATACGTTCCAAAAAAACCAGACTCGGCACCCCTTTCCACTGCGGATCGGAGTTGGGAAAATGCACGCCGATATCCCCCGCCGCGATCGCCCCCAGAACCGCATCGGCAATCGCGTGGAGCAACACATCGGCGTCCGAATGGCCGTCCAGGCCCGTTTCATGCGGAAGCTCCACCCCGCCAAGGAACAGCTTTCTCCCCGGGACCAGGGGGTGAACGTCATAGCCTAATCCGGTGCGCAACATCCCACGAGAGTTACGCAGGGAGCCTCCATGCGTCCAACCAAAAGCTCAGATGGCGTCGTTCTCCCGCCGTTTCCCCACGGCCGGTGCCCGGCTTTTCCGGTAGGCGGCCGGGCCGATTCCCCGGTCCCGAACGAAGGCCCGGGTAAAGTGATACCGGTCTCCGAATCCCGTCGCCTCGGCGATCTCCTCAATCGACCGATCCGAGTGGAGCAAGAGAATGCAAGCTTCCTGCACCCGCCGCGCCAGCAGAAAGGCTTTCGGCGTCGATCCAGTTCGCGCTTTGAACCACCGGATCCACGCGTTGGGATGCAGCCCCATCGCCCGGGCCATCTCCCGGTTCGCTGGTGGACGTCTTAAGTCAGCCGTCATCCGCGCCAAGGCCCGGCTGAGGGCCGCGTCCCGCGCTGGCACCGGCAACACTCCCTCAGGCAACCGCGCCACCAGTCCCAAAATCGCCCGGTGCAGGGCAAAGGACGACCCCAGGTGCCCTCCCGGAGCTTGGTCAAACCACGCAGCCAATCCCCGGCCCTCCTCCTCCGCCCCCGCAATGTGCCACGGGCGACGGGCAGCCACTGCACACGGAATCTGGAGGGTAAAATGCACATAACACTGGCGGAACGGACGGTCTGCACCCGAGGCATAGGCCGTTTCCGGAGGAATCAGCCAGACGGATCCCGCGGGCAACTCGATCCGCTTTCGCCGAAACCGGAGCCAGCCGCCCTCATCCATTTGAACGTAAAGACGCCAGTGGGGTGCGGCCAGGTCCGGAAAATCCCAATCGGTTAGGAATTGCCGTCGCGCCAGGAGAAGATGCAGCCCCGGATTGAGCGCGGGGAGTTCCGCCCAACTCTGACTCATGTTTGTTTTTTATACAAAAACCGGATTCGGTTCCATTGCAATTGTCAAACCTTCCGCCAACCTCAGAAGTCGCATGAATCCGCTTCTCCGCTCCTTCCCCCGCATCGGGATTCGCCCCACCATCGACGGACGCCTGGGAGGCGTGCGCGAATCTCTTGAGACCCAAACCATGAACATGGCCCGGCGCACTGCCGCGCTACTCTCCGCCAGCTTAAAAACGCCCAACGGTCAGCCGGTGGAATGCGTCATCGCGGAAACCTGCATTGGAGGCATGCCCGAGGCGGCCCGGTGCGAGGAGCTTTTCCAACGTAGCGGTGTGGGCGTCTCCATCACAGTCACGCCCTGTTGGTGCTATGGCTCCGAGACTATGGACATGGACCCGCACCGTCCGAAAGCGGTCTGGGGGTTCAACGGAACCGAGCGCCCGGGGGCGGTTTACCTCGCGGCGGTTCTGGCCGGGCACACGCAGAAAGGCCTGCCCGCTTTCGGGATCTATGGACGGGATGTTCAAGACAGCAGTGATGAGTCAATTCCGGCCGATGTCGCGGCCAAGCTGCTGGCCTTTGCCCAGGCCGGGTTGGCCGTCGCCGCCATGCGTGGGAAGAGTTACCTCTCCGTCGGCGGCACCAGCATGGGCATTGCCGGAAGCATGGTTGACGTCCGTTTCTGGGAAAAATTCATGGGAATGCGGGTTGAGGCCGTGGACATGACCGAAGTCCTCGGTCGCCTCCAGCGCGGTATTTTTGACCCGGCTGAGTTCGACCGGGCCCTGGCTTGGACCCGGGCCAATTGCGCCGAGGGGGCTGACTTCAACGGTCCCGGCAAAGTCCGGCCCCGTGAACGGCTCGACGAGGAATGGGCCACCTCGGTCAAGATGGCACTCATTCTCCGTGATCTCATGGTGGGAAATCCCCGTTTACGGGAGATGGGTTACGGAGAGCAGGCGGAAGGCCATGGTGCCATCGCCTCGGGCTTCCAGGGTCAGCGGCAGTGGACCGATTACTTCCCCAACGGAGAT
>CALFVM010000197.1 GCA_937928665.1 uncultured Candidatus Methylacidiphilales bacterium | reverse complement strand
CGATTGGTGCGGCCGTGGGTTACCTGATCGACTGGCTGGTGGATCTTATCTCGGTGGATGATGGGGGAGCGCAGTCGGGGGGTGCTCCTGGGGCCGATTCATCGGAGGCGTCGGGCGGGTCAAGTTCGGGTTCGTCAACGGAGAAAGGGGATCAGGATGACCAGGATGATCAGGAAGATGAGGACGAGGATTCAGGGGAAGATCAAGCACCGGATTCACCGGAGCCGGGCAGTGGTGGCGATGGTGACGGAGGGGGAGGGGACAGCAGTCACGGGGACAGTGGAAGTGAGAAGCCGTCGATTAAGGGCAAGCCGAACCATCTGATTGAAATTGAGCCGCCGAAGTCGGAGGCGGCGAAGAGTTTTCTCGCCCAATCAATCATGTCGGGGTCGGCCCAGGAGGTTTTTCTGCAGGCCAAAGGAATCACGGGAAATCCGGAAGATGTGATGTCGCAGGTCAGTCATCCGGGAAGTGATGGAGAGGATGCGCCTTCTCCCGGACAAAAGCCGGGCAGCAGCAAAAAAGGGCCGCCCAAACCGGGGGACGCCAAGGATCCGCCACCGGCGAGTCCGTCGATGAAGCAAGGTGAGGGAGAGGGGTGGGAATTGCTCAATCACCCGAAGGCACTGGACCCGGCCAAGGGATTGGATGCGGCGAAAGCGGTCGATGCGAAACCATCGGTCGAAGGAAAAACCAAAGTGAGTGGGGGTGCTAAATGAAACCGCAGTCGCTGGCGGGGATCGTGGTGATGGCTGTGGGGCGATTTCTCGTGCTCAATTTTTTGTTTCAGGTGCTGTTTGGGATGATGGTGGGGCTTTGGTGCAGTTGGTTGGCTCCGTTACCAGAGCAGGCTCCGGTTGTGAGCGGCTTATGGGGCGTGTTGCAGGTCGGAGCAGGTTGGGGTTGGGTGCCGGTTTTTTTGGCGGCGGCAGTTTCCGGGTTTTTGTTCAGGCGGGAGAGGCGTTGCGGGAGGATGCGGTTGGCAGGGTGGGTGGTGCTGTCTTTTCTGGTGTTGAGCCAGGGGGAACATGCCTTGGGGAGCAGGCCGGTCCCTGAGGCGGCTTTGATCGCGATGGAGAAGGGGCACGCGGCGGAAGCACTTCGCTTGTTGCGGGATGAGCCTGACTCGGTGACGGTGTTGCGGCTCCGGGCGATTTGCCTGATGGAGCTGCAGCGGGATGGGGAGGCGGAAGTTTTGTTGCGGCGGGCTTTGGTTCAGGAGCCGGGTCATGTGGCCTGCCGCTTTTATCTGGCGCAGGCGCTGGCCCAACAGGGCAAACTCACGGCGTCCATTGAGGTGTTGGAGGGGCTCACGTCGGATCCAGCCGCAGAGGGATCGGATTATGCGGCGATGGCGACGGAACTTGTGCCGGAGCTGACCGCTTTGCTGGGAGAGGGGGGAGGGCCGGACATTCTTCCGCCTTTATCACCTAAGAAGCGTTGGCGGGGGCTATTGTCTGGGGCCTTTGAATATGATGACAACCCGGCGGAAGCGACCGATTTTCCGTTGCCGGGCGGGGGCAAGCGTGGATCGTTCCGGTTTACCAGTCGTGCTTACGTGGAGTGTCATTTTTTGGATCAGACGTTGGACTCGGCCCCGCTGACGGTTGGTGGAGCCTATGGTTTTTATGGAAGTGCCCACTTTCGGGATACGGCTTCGGCTTATGATTTGTTGCATCACAATGGTGAGGTGTTTGTGCGGCGACAGGAAGAGTGGGGGGCGATGCCAGCTACCTTGGGTCTGGCCGGTGGGTATAGGTATGATGAACTTGGCGGGGAGAGCTTTGCCCAGACCATTCATTTGACGGGGCAGGTGGGGGTTCAATGGAACCGGTGGACATCAACGTGGGCCAGTTTACGAGCGGAATGGATTGATTTTGATGAGTTCCTGGTGAATCCGGCTCTGTTTTCCCGGGATGGTTTTGTTCTCTCGCCGCAGGTGCGGCAGTATGTGGAATTGGGGGAGGAGGTGGGTCGGGTTTGGGTGGAGTATCAATACGGCCACAGCGATCCGACGGGCACTCAATTCATTGAGCGATCCCACCAGTTTGGATTCGGTTCAGAATGGGTATTGCCGTGGTCGTTCCGTGGGCAGGTGGGCTACACCTATCGGGACTCGGAGTATCCTGACTTTGTTCCCCGCCCGGATCGGGAGGATCAGGTGCACACGTTAACCGTTGCGTTGTTGCGCCCACTTTGGGTTCAAGGGCTTTCTGGAGAGTTTCGTTATACCAGAATGATGTCGGAATCGAACACCTCGTTTGCTGAATACAACCGAACGATTTGGAGCCTGGGACTAAGCTATGCGTTTTAGAGTTTTCTTGCTGATGGGTTGGATGTTTGTCGTGACCTCGCCATTGAGTGTGGCGGAGCCCTCTTGGCAGGCGGACCAACTCTTGGATCGGCGCCTTGGTTTGGGGAAGACGTGGCGGTTGGCCCGGGCGGGCTCGGGCAGGGAAGTGCGACCTGCATCGGTGCTGGAGATGGTCTCCTCGCCTCGCCCGCCTTATGCCCAGCAACCTCTCGGAGCCTCTGAGCCGTTGCGCCCGCTTCCTGCGGTTCGGCCGGCTGCTCCGGCTCCCGTTCCGGTTCCGGCCCCCATTCCGGTTCCGCCTCCGCTTCGGGGGCCTTGAAGATTGGCGACCAGAGCCCGGTCGAAGGCCGGGCGGGTTCATGAGAGGGGTTGGGATGGCGGATAGTTGGGCCGGGACAGTCGGTTTGAATAAAGAGGTGGCGACGGCGAGATTGATCCTTTATCCTACCGGGGTGAGGATGATGGTTCAATTGATCAGCATGGCAGTGTTGCTCGTGGCTTGGGTCTCCGAGGGACAGGGGGCATTGCGGGTGGCACTGAGTTCGGAGCGGGCCCATTTTCTTTTGTATGAGGCGGCTTTTTTTGATGTGGAGCTGACGAACGAAGGGATGCGTCCGGTCGAGTTGGCTAATTCGGACGATGGCAAGCAGACGTGGCTGTCGTTTTCGATTCTGCGCCCGAACAATGTGCGGGTGCGTCAGGATATCCCATTTGAGCCACCGGAC
>CALFVM010000196.1 GCA_937928665.1 uncultured Candidatus Methylacidiphilales bacterium | reverse complement strand
GGGGATCATTAACAATCACTTGTTGGGTCGTCCTGGGGTGGGAGTTTATTTGTGGGGGGATGGGAACAACCGCGGGGCCATTTTTCACGACGGCAATCTATTGAAACACACCGACGGGACGGATGTGCCGTTTGTTCGGGCAGAAGATATGACCCGGTACACGTGGTTGGATGCGCCGCCGATGTGGCCGGTAGGGTTGCATCCGATGCCGGCCAGTGAGGTTTATGATTACACGCTGGCCCATGCGGGGGCGCGCCCGGCGGCCCGTCATCCGATTGATCAGCGGATTATCAATCATGTGATCAACCGGACCGGGGCGCGAATTAACAGTCAAAATCAGGTGGGGGGCTATCCGACGGATGCACCGACGTCGCGAGCCTTAAAGGTCCCGACGGGCGGAGCAGAGGCGGTGGCGCAGTGGTTGCGGGACTACGCGGCAGCGTTGGAGGGGCCAGGTCGGCGGAAGTGGTTGGCGACGTTTTTTGAGCCGGGCGAGCAATGGGATCAGCGGTTGGTGAATCCGAATGAGCAGCCGGGGATGATGAAGAATTGGGTAGCGGAGGCGTTTTTTGTTGATCCGCGAAAGCCATCGCGGTTGAAGGATTTGGTCCAGGTGGAGGCGGGCGGGCAGACGTATCCCGCGATCCGCTTCACCCGCTGGAACGATAATCGTTTCACGTACGCTCCGGAAAGGAGCGGGAATCTGGTGGGGTGGCAGAATGATTTGATCCTGCACGAGGCGGTGGTGCCGGAAGGGCGCCCGTGGCTGCGTCAGGAGACGTGGCGGTCGCCGGTTTCGACGGCGGAGGGTGGGCGCGAGTTTCTGCGGGTGCGGGTGGTGCGGTAAGGTGTTGGGTCGGGGAGGGTGGTGGGTGCCGGTTGGTGCCGGTTGGGTTGGTGGGGGAGCGGGTCCCTGGGCGTGAAGACGGGAACTGCAGGATGGGGGGAAGCTGCTTGCGCACCGGTTGGGGATGGCTTTACTCCCTCTAACCTGTTGGTTCTCAATGGAGCTTGTTCTCATTTTTTTGATTTTGGGTGTGTTGGTGGTGGCGTTTGTCCGGGAGTGGGCACCGCCGGACGTGGTGGCGTTGGGGGGATTTTGTTTGGTGATTCTGACGGGGTTGATCACGCCGGAGCAGGGCTTCTCCGTGTTCAGCAATCAGGCACCGCTGACGGTGGCGGCGATGTTCATTTTGAGCGCGGCACTGACCAAGACGGGAGCGATTGACGGGATCGGGCGCTGGCTCGGGAATCATCTGGGGGGGAATCTGATGTTGATTCTGCCCCCGGTCATGATTCTGGTGGCGTTGTGTTCAGCCTTCATCAACAACACGCCGGTAGTGGCGATTTTTATGCCGATTTTGATTCATCTGGCGCGGAGCAAGGATTTGCCGGCCTCCAAGCTGCTCATTCCGTTGTCTTACGCGGCGATTCTGGGCGGGTGCTGCACGTTGATCGGAACGTCAACGAACATCCTCGTCTCCGGGATTGCGGCCAACAGTTACAACCTGGCACCGATTGGGATGTTTGAGCTGGCGCGGGTGGGGGTGCCGTTTGTGATCCTGGGGATGGTTTACATGACGTTGTTCGGGTCAAGGTTGCTGCCGGCCCGGCAGACGGTCACCGCGTTGCTGACGCCGGATGATCGGAAGAACTTCCTCTGCCAGGTTCTGGTGAAGAAGGATTCGCCCCTGATTGGCCAGCGGTTGGTGGAGACTGAGCTGGCGCAGAAGAAGTCGGACTTCCGAATCATTGAGGTGCGGCGGCGGAGTGCGCGGTTGATGTTGCCGATTGACGAGATTGTGGTGGAGCCGTTTGACCGGATTTTGATTTCGGCTTCGGCCAAGCAGATGGTCGAGCTGCCGCAGGTCAAGGGGATCGAGCTGGCCGGAGAGACCCGCGGTCGGCTGGGTTTGGAGAACCTGTCGACAATTGAAGGGGCGATTGTGGAGGGGATTATCGCGCCGCATTCCAAGCTGATCGGGAAATCGATCAAGAGCATCAATTTCCGGCAGACCTACGGGATTGTGATTCTGGCGGTGCATCGGCACGGGAAGAATCTGTCGTCGAAGTTCCAGGACGAGGTTTTGGAGTTTGGCGACACTCTGCTGATGATGGGGGCGAAGAATACATTTGAGCAGATGGCTGAGGAATCGGACTTCATGTTTCTGGAGGACCGGATGCCGTTGGCGGCGCGGCGGGACAAGGCGTGGATTGCGTGGGCCTGCATTGGGGCGGTCGTCCTGGTGGCGTCATTTGAGCTTTTGCCGATTGCGTTCGCGGCGATCCTGGCCTGTTTGGTGTTGCTGATGACGGGAACGTTGAAGAGCGACGAGGCGTATGGGTCGGTCGATTGGACCATTATCGTGATGATCTATGGGATGCTGGGGGTGGGTTTGGCGATGGAGACGACGGGCGCCGCGGCGTGGCTGGCAACGCAGGTGACCAACGTGGTGGGGGTGACGGTGCCGCCGGAGTGGGTTCCATTTATTCTGCTGAGCATGATTTACCTGCTGACGAGCACGCTGACGGAACTGATGTCGAACAATGCGACGGCGGTGCTGGCGACGCCGATTGCGATCAACTGCGCCTTGAACGCCGGGCTGGATCCGAGGCCGTTCATTATCGCGGTCTGTTTTGGGGCCTCGGCTTCATTTGTGACGCCGATTGGGTATCAGACCAACACGATGGTCTATGGGCCGGGGGGATACCGGTTTTCGGATTTTGTCCGGGTGGGGTTGCCGTTGAACCTGATGTTCTGGCTGGCGGCTTCGCTGCTGATTCCTGTGTTCTGGAAGTTTTGAGGGGAGGGAAAGGAGTGTGAGGGCGCGGGAGAAGGGATCGCGACCGCCTCTGGCCCGGATGTTACGGATTCACGAGGCGTTGAAAGCCGGGCGGATGCCGAATTGCCGGAAGCTGGGGGAGGAACTGGAGGTGTCGGGCAAGACGGTGCAACGGGATTTGGAGTTCATGCGGGACCAGTTGGGCTTGCCGATTGAGTATGATGCCGCCCGGTTTGGCTATCGGTATGCGGAAGAGGTGGCGGCGTTTCCAACCGTCCAGGTGGGGGAAGGGGAACTGCTGGCGCTGGTGGTGGCGCAGCGGGCTTTGGAACAGTATCAGGGCACGGTCTGGGCCGACCGGTTGCAGGCGGCGTGCCAAAAACTGGCCGGGTCGTTGCAGGGGAAGGTTTCATTCAACTTAGACGAATGGACCGAGCGGGTTTCGTTCCGGACGGTTGGAACGCCGGAGGTGGATCTGGCGGTGTTTGAAGCGGCAGGGCGGGCTTTGGCGGAGGAACGGGAGTTGGTCTTTGGTTACCGGAAATTGAAGGGATCGGGGGAGGAGGTGCGGAGGCTGGAGCCGCATCATCTGACGTGTGTGGACGGGCAATGGTATCTGATTGGATACGATCCGGACCGGGGCAGCAGCCGGACCTTTGCGCTGACGCGAATGCGGTCGGCCCGGGTGACGGAGCGGCACTTTGTCCGGCCGGAAGGGTCGGCACCGCCCCGGGGTGGATTTGGGATTTTTGCCGGGGGCAAGTTGCGGGAGATTGTCCTCCGCTTTGAAGGGGTGGCGGCACGGTTGGTGGCGGAGCGGACGTGGCACCCGACGCAGCGGTTGAAGGAACTGCCGGGGGGGAGGCTTGAAGCCAGGTTCGAGTTAGGCGACCTGACGGAGATTCAGCGGTGGGTCTTGGGCTGGGGCGGAGAGGTGGAGGTGGTGCGACCCAAGGAACTGCGGACCGGAGTGGTGCGGGAGCTAGAAAAAGGGCTGCGGGTGCACCGGAGGTTGGATAGGTAGCAGGTGAGGACTTTTGGGGCTTCACCGTAAAGCGCGTGAAGGGCGTGAAGAGAAAGGCAGAGGCGGGGGATGTTTTGGGGCTGGGCGAATGGGGGGCGCGCGGAGGTTCACTTTCACAGGGGGGATTAGGGTTGCCGCGTGGGTGTGGTGCCCGGTTAGGATGCCGAGATGGAGGCAGGAACGGGCGGGGAGAGGTCGGGGTGGCACCCGCTGGATTTTGCATCGGCCGGGGGTTTTCTGGTGTATTCGGCCAGCGCGACAATTACGCCGATTTGTCTGGTAGTGCTGGCGCGGGAGATGGGGTTTGGCTTGACGGCGGCGGGGGGATTGGAGCTGGCCCGCAGCGTGTTGATTGTGGGGATTTTATTGGTCAGCGGGTTGGTGGCGGCCCGGTTTGGCAAGGTCAGATCGTTGGCAGTGAGTTGCGGGTTGCTGGGGGTTGGCCTGGTGATGTATGCGGCGGCTCCTTCATATGGCTGGGTGGTGCTGGCCTTGCTTATTTTGGGGGGAGCAGGCGGGGTTCAGGAGGCACTAATCAATCCGCTGGTGCAGGAGGCGCACCCCCGGGACTCGGGGCGGTTTCTGAGTTTTGTGAACGCGTTCTGGTCGTTGGGGGTGTTGCTGACGATGATTGCGGGGGGCGAGCTGTTGTCCGCAGAAATCTCCTGGCGCTGGTTGGTGGGAGGTTTGGCGGTGTTCGCGATGATGGCCGGGGGAGGATTTGCGGCGTTCCTGAGGCAAGATCCGGGGCGTCAGGATAGGTCGATGGCGGCAGCACTGGCGGACAAACAACGGGTGTTGGTGGCACCGGGTTTTTGGTTCTTTTTTTCGATGATGTTTTTGGCGGGTGCCGCGGAGGGCGCGCTGACGTTTTGGTCGGCGGCACTGATTCAGCTCCGGTTTGATGCGTTACCCCGCGAAGGTGGCTGGGGTGTGGCGATGTTTGCAGTGGGGATGATTGTGGGACGGCTGGCCGGGGCACGATGGATGACGCAACGACGGATTTATCGGGCGTTGGTGCTGTCGGCAGGGGCGGGAGTGGGCGTGACGGGGGTGCTGCCATGGATTGGGTCGCTGCCGTGGTTGTTTGTGGTGCTGTTTATAACGGGGGTAACGGTGGCGTGTTTCTGGCCGGGTCTGCAGTCGTATGCGGTGGACCGGTTGCACTTGGAACCGACGGCTCTGTTTATCCTGCTCTCGTGCGGAGGGATTCCGGGCTTTGCCCTGGCATCGGCTCTCATTGGTTGGATTGGAGATCGGGCAGGGCTGGAGGCAGGATTTATGGTGATTCCGGTTTGTCTGTTGGGGTTGTTGGGGATGCTTGGGGTGGAACGGCGTGCTTCGTGGTTGCCTGGGACACGGTCCGACGAAAGTTAAGGCTGCTTTGGTTGACAGGGCAAAGGCGGGTTCCGAATGTTGGGGATGGTCTGGTGGCGGTTCTTGGCACTGGATCTTGCCTGGGTGGGATTGAGCGGAAGGGGAGTCGTTCCCGACCGGAGTGCCGCCGGAGGCCTTTCTGGTCGGATTGGTGCAGGTGGCGGATAGGACGGAGATTCGCAGCATCACGGGGGAATTGAGGTTGGAGATCAAGCCGGGGATTTTCACGGTGGACCCGCCGATGGCGCAGGGGGCGGTTGCTTTTTAAGAATCGTCCGAAAGTCGAGTTGTCGTGTGTCACGATTGAGTTCGGAAATGATTACAGGGCGGTTCTGGTGGTGGCTATGGACGGGAGGCCGCTGCAAGAATCAAGCTGGGTGTTAATTCAGGTCGGGACAGAGGCCCGTCCGACCGGTTGGGTTCAGGTTCCGGAAGGCTGGCCTGTTTCCACCCGCCTTTGCGCGTTTTTCACCGGGAGGGTGAGGGTCCGTCCCAACCCTGATTGTTTTCAAGGGACGGCGGTTTTAGGGGACACGGATGAGGTCGATTTTGGACGGGTCGGCGTGGCCGATCCCGGCGTTGGCGGCACTGGGGATGTGGCGTGCGAGGTCCCCGATGGGAACGACTTTGCGGTCGGACCGCCACCGTTCGAGTCGGGCGAGGGCGAGGGAGTCGATGGCGACGGGATCCCGGCTAAGGAGGATGAGTCCTGCAGGCTGGACGTAGTTGGGGGTAAAGGATGGTCCACCGGCGAATTGAGCGACCAGCCCGTCCATAACATTGAGAACGACTTTGCCACGCAATGCGTCATGTTCCCAGATTTCGGCGATGGCCGGGTCACCGGCAATCCCGCGACCGAGGAAGCGGCGGTAGTTGTCCACGGAGGAGAGGGTGAGGGAGGCCAGGCAGCCGTAGAGGCCGACATCCGGGTGATCGGTCATGGCGGCGATGTTAATCACTTTATCGGCCTCGCGGGTGAGGATGCGGGTGAAGTAGGAGCGGTTGCTGATTTGGTGGGCAGAAGGGACTTCGCGCCTGGGACCGGCCCGGTCGGCAGCACCTTTGGGATCGGCGATGTCGAGCATGGCAGCCACATCGAAGGAGCGGCCTTTGAACTCGTGATCGCCCCAGATGAGTTGGCCAACGATTTCATTGAAATAGAAAACGGCGGGGTCAAAGCCCACACCAGGAAAGACGGCGAGGTTACGCCAGCCCCCGGGTCCGGTGCCGGGTGGAAATCCGGCAGCGACCATGGAGGCGGGGGGGCGATCCCAGAGGACGACGCGTTCCATAGGAACGCCGGCGCGGCGGAGTCCGTCGAGGATGGTGCCGATGAGGGCGGGGGTGGAACCGTAGGAGCCATGGCCGCTGGTCGAGATTTTCAGGCCGATCCGGTCGCCGGGACGGATAAGGGAGAGCCAAGCTTCGCGGACAGTGGGGCGTTCGGTGAGGCCCAGGAGGGCACGGTTGAAGGCAGCGGCGGTGCGTTCGGGATCGGGTTGAAATCGAGAGACCAGCGAGGGGTCCTCGACGATAACGACGCGAGAGCGAGCTGGCCGGGAGGGCTGGGCCTGGCTGTCTGCGTTGGGGGGGATGAGTTCCTCAGCCGGGCGCGGGGCGACGTCCTGTGCATGAAGAGACCCGGGAGCAAGCAGGCTGAGCAGGACGAGGAAGGCCACGCGGAAGTTCATGGGGAAAGGTGGATAAAAACAGGGCCGACGGAGGATAAACTCCGTCGGCCCGCAGAAGGTGCAAGGTCGATTAAGGTCAGGGCTTGCGGGCACCGGTGACGACAAGTTGCCGGTCCATGAACTGAGTGCGATGGAACTTTTCGGCCAGGGCGCGGGCGGCCTCGACGGTGGCCATTTCGGCGAACCCAAATCCCTTTGAGTTCATGCTTTTATCCCGGGCGATTTCAATATTTTGCACGGCACCGACGGTGGAGAAGAGGTCGAAGAGATCGCTTTCACTGGCGTCGTAGGAGAGGTTACCAATGTAGAGTTTAGGGGTGGTGATCTCGTTGAGATCGAGCTTATCAGACGGGCCTGATCCGTTTTGAGCGGAGTCAGAGCGCCCGGAGCGTTCCGGACGGTCGTTGCGGGACCGCTCGCGGGAGGACGGTTCGGATCGCTCGGAGCGGGTGGAACCGTCGCGGCGGCCGGAAGGAGAGGAGGAATCTTCGAGGCCGAAGATCCGTTTGAAGAAGGCGACGACCGGATTCTTGGGTTTGCGCGGTGCGCGGCTTTCGGAGGAGGACCGGCTGCGGCCGGAGTTACTGCGGTTGCCGGACGACCGGCGGTCGCTCCGGCTGCGGCGACGGCGACGTTCGCCGTCGTTGCGGGTGGTGTTTTGTTCGCTCATGGTTCTCGGAGAAAAGGCACACGGGAAAGAACTCAACAGGACGGGAGAGAGGGCGACGCGAGGGGACCAACCAAGTTCACTCCGGAAGGCCGACGGGGCCGGGAACGGAAGGCGATCTTGGGAAAGCAGATGGCACAGTCTCGCCATCTATCGGCAAACAAAGGCTTGGAGCTCACGAAAGGCCCGGCTCATCCCGGGGAAGTTGGGTTCGTTCCACCCGAATCCAGCGGCCGCGCTACGTTGCGGGGCCCGTGGGATCCTTCCCTACCATGCCCTCTTTTTTTCGCACAAGGGCCGGGAAGAACCGGCTTGATCCAGGCTGTTCTAAACCTTTCTCGCCTAGGATCGTAGCGAGCTTTGACCAGAAGGCAACGATAAAGAAAATCAGTCAAGAATGAGCCGAAAACCGACCTCAGCACCTGACTCCCTTGGGGAGACCGGGATGGTCGTTGCGCTTCGCAGTTGACCCGGCTGGTGGCTGTTCCGGGCACCGCCCCGGCGGTAGGTTTCGATCTGGCCATTCACGATTTTCGCCAAAAGTGCCCCAACCTTGCCGGTCGGATTGGAGACACTGAGTTGGTGTGGATGGAATCCGCCCAAGGCCAAGGTGAAAGGATACCCATCGGGGTAGTCGTCGATCACGAAAAAAGCGGCGGCATTTTTGGCGGCTGACTCAGCGGCAAAGTTACCGATATCTTCCGGGGGTGGCCAGACTGGTCCTACTAAAAGAATTTGGGCGGGAGCCGAACGGCGTCTGGATTGCCTGTTACCTTGTCGAAATCACGAAAGTCAGTTGGGTGGACGCAGGTGATTCTGACCTGAACGGATGGACCGAAGATCGTGACAAAGGTGGTGCCGGGGGAAATGGGTCGCCCGGGAGCCGGAGTCGGAGGGGTGGGCTCTCATAGACGGAGCTAAAGGAGGGTGAGGAGGGCCGCGGCCCGGAGAAGTGGGCTTAGATTTTCTGATGAGGCGGGATGGCTTCCCCAGTGCGGTGACCGGGCGAACTCCCGGCGCGGACGCTGGCCGGTCTTGGTTGTTGTTTTCGTTTTATGTGCGGAGCCAACACCTGAGCGTTCGCTTCCATTACGGCTGGCAATCGGACAGCAGCGGGGTGTCCCCCGAACAGCGCGAAGGTCGGGCGCATGTGCGGGCAAAGACCGTTTGTTGGAGGCTAACGGCTGAAGGTAGTGGGAACGAATCAGGTCCTGATCTGAAACTGCCGAAGTTTGCGGTAGAGCGATTGGCGCGCAATTCCCAACCAGCGGGCCGTCAAGACCAGGTTCCCAAAGTGGTGCTTGATGGCAGCTTTAATCAGCAGAGCTTCGGCTGCTTCGAGTCGGGTGAGGTTGTGGGCGCTGGCAAACGCCTCGGCACTGGGGATGAATGTCTCAGTTGCAACGTCGAGGTCCAATGGTGCGGTCTCCGCCAAGGGTGTGCTGCACGGGGTAGGTGGGCTGGTGAGAACTGAGTGTGCCGATGGGATGCCGGTCAGATGGAGAACCGTGGCGTGAGGCGGGGTGTGAATGAAACTTGCTTCAATGAGATTGCGCAACTCGCGGACATTTCCAGGGAAGGGCAGACGAAGGAGCAGGTTGATATCGGCGGGGCGGATGGAGAGCATGGCGCACCCTCTCTCTTTGCAGATGGTGCTGAGGAAGTGGAGGGCGAGAGGTTGAATATCTTCCAGTCGTTCACGGAGGGGGGGGAGGTGAATATTAAGAACATTCAAACGGTAGTAGAGATCCTCTCGAAACCGACCCTGACGAACTTCTTCTTGCAGGTTCCGGTTGCTCGCCAGAACGATGCGTCCGGTGAATTCATGAAGGGTGGTGCTGCCAAGTTGGCGGTATTCTCGTGTCTCAAGGAAACGAAGAAGTTTAGCCTGCAGGACCAGCGGCATTTCACCAATTTCATCGAGAAAAAGAGTGCCTTGGTTGGCCATCGCAACCAAGCCATGTCGCGTCCGGCGAGCACCGGTGAAGGATCCCTCAGCAGCTCCGAAGAGTTCAGATTCGAGTAAATCTGCGGGAATGGCAGCACAGTTGACAGGGACAAAGGGTGCCCGCTGATTCTTGCCCTTCCACGTGAGCGTGTGAAGAATCCGGGCAGTCACTTCCTTTCCAGTCCCGGTTTCGCCCGTAATCAACACCGCAGTCCGGTAGTGGGGCGCGGCCATGCGGAGAGATTCCAGGACCCGCCGCATTTGAGAGGAGTGGCTAATTAAGACATCATCTCCCTCCTGAACCCTTTCACTCTTGACTGACTGCGCGACCTCTCCGATCAGACGGTCGAGACTTTCCAAGTCCAGCGGTTTTTCCAGGTAGCGG
>CALFVM010000195.1 GCA_937928665.1 uncultured Candidatus Methylacidiphilales bacterium | reverse complement strand
GCCATGGGAGCATGTGCGAGTTCCGGGGGCATGTATCGGAGCTATTCGGTGCTGCAGGGGATCGATCACCTCATTCCGGTGGATGTTTACGTTTCGGGTTGTCCACCCCGGCCTGAGGCACTCCTCGAGGCACTGATGACGCTGCAGCGGAAAATCGAAAAAGAAAAGTCGCTGGCTAATCTCAAGCGGGTGGCTGCCTAATCTCATGGCTGACGCTTCTGAACTCACCCAGAAATACCGGGATCGTTTCTCCGGCAAGATCAACGTCCTCCCCGCGTTCCGAGGGGAAACGTCCTGGATCGTGGAATCGACGGCTCTGCTGGAGGTGATGAGGGCACTCAGAGACGAGGACGGATTCGACTTCCTCGTCGATATTTCTTCGGTGGATAATTTCGGAGAAGACCCACGTTTTGAGGTTGTTTACGAACTTTTCAGTTACCAGACACTTCGGCATCTCCGGGTCAAAATCCGGCTGAGCGAAGATGAGGAGGGTGCTCCCTCGGTGACGGGAATTTGGCGGACGGCCAACTGGCATGAGCGTGAGGTTTATGACATGATGGGAATCCGGTTCCTGGGACATCCGGACCTGCGGCGGATTCTGATGTGGGACGGTTACCCCTTTCATCCGCTCAAAAAAGACTTTCCGCTTGAGGGCAAAGAAACCGAGTTGCCCGATATTGCTTTCACTCGCCCGGCACCGCTGGAAGGGGGCCCTTTCGTCACGGCGCCGGCTGACCTGACCAAAGATCGCGAGCCTCGCGCCCGCCCGCCTGAAGTTTAACCATGGCCACGACTGAACTTGAAATCCCCGACAGTGCTGCACGCGCCATTTCCCTGACGGAATCAGCCATTGACGCGGTGGGCGAGAAGCTGGTCCTCAACATGGGTCCATCCCACCCCTCCACCCACGGGGTGCTCCGGATCGTTCTGGAACTGGACGGGGAAATCATCGTCAAGGCAGATCCCGACATCGGCTACCTCCACCGTGGTGACGAAAAAATCGCGGAGAACATGACGTGGACCCAGTTCATTCCTTACACCGACCGGCTCGACTACCTCGCCCCTTTGGCGAACAATGTCGCCTACGCCTGTGCGGTCGAAAAGCTCATGGGTTACGATCTCCCGCCCCGGGCCAAAGTCATTCGGGTCATCTGTTGCGAGATGGCGCGGATTTCCGCCCATCTGCTCGGTCTGGGTGCCTATGCCATGGATTGCGGTGCCATGACCGTTTTCCTCTACACGTTCACCGAGCGGGAAAAGCTCTACAACCTCATCGAAATGCTGACCGGTGCCCGGTTTACTACGTCGTATACCCGGATCGGTGGGCTGGCCCGCGATCTGCCTCCCGGCTTCACGGATGGATTGAAAGCCTTTGCCGACCAGTTTCCCGCCCGGTTGGATGAAGTGGACCGGCTGCTGACGAAGAATAAAATCTTCGTCGATCGAACCCGCGATGTGGGCGTGATTACGCGGGAAGAAGCCATTGATTTTGGCCTGACCGGGCCGAATCTGCGCGGTTCTGGAATTGAGTTCGACCTGCGCAAACAGACCCCCTATTTGGGCTATGAGACCTACGATTTCGAAGTGCCCGTTGGAACAGTTGGGGATTGTTATGATCGCTATCTGGTTCGGATGGAAGAGATGCGCCAGAGCATCCGGCTGATTCACCAGGCTCTGGCCAAGCTTCCCGAAGGCCCCATCCACGTGGATGACCCTCGGAACATTCTTCCGCTTAAAGACGGTGTGCTGACCAAAATGGAGGAGCTGATCCAACAATTTATGATTGTGACCCAGGGAATGGATGCGCCGGTGGGTGAAGTTTATTTCGGCGCGGAAAATCCCAAGGGCGAACTCGGGTTTTACATCAATTCCCGTGGCGGCGGAGTCCCGCACCGCCTGAAAATCCGCGCACCTTCTTTTGTCAACCTCAGCATTCTTCCCCACCTCCTGCCCGGCCACAGCATCTCCGACGTCGTCGCCATCTTGGGCAGTCTCGACTTTGTCATGGGAGAATCCGATCGATGAAGCATTGCTCACTTTTTCTTACCTGTTCACTTGCGCTGCTTTTGTTCCTGTCAGGTTGCGGTTCCCGTCTGACGGCGGAGAATCTGGGCAAAATCCAGACCGGCATGAGTGAGGAACAGGTCCGGGGAATACTCGGCAAACCGACTGAAATTGGAACCGCTTCGTTCTTGGGCATTTCTGGGACCACTTGGAGCTACAAACAGGGCAGCAGCGAGGCCAAAATTGTTTTTGTTAACGGACAAGTCTTTCAGAGCAGCGGAAACCTCAAATAAGCCGACCCTTTTCAACATGATCGAATCAGTCCCAGCATTGCCCCAGGATTTTCTCGCCCAAGTTGACGAGACGGTTTCCCACTATCCGGTCTCCAAACGAAGTGCCGCGCTTCCTTTACTCCATCTCTGGCAGGAACGGTTCGGTTTCATCAGTCAAGAGGCGATTGACTGGATCGCTGCCCGGCTCGAACTCCAGCCCATTCACATCCTTGAACTGGTCACCTTCTATCCGATGTTCCGCCAGCGGCCCTTTGGGAAGTTCCACATCCGCGTCTGCCGCACGCTTTCCTGCGCCCTTGGCGGTTCTTACCAGACCTTCGCCCACTTCAAAAAACTGACCGGTGCCACCGGTGATGAGCACGGACCCATCGACAGTCCCGATGGCCGCTTCACCGTTGAATTTGTGGAGTGCCTGGCCTCCTGCGGAACACCGCCGGTCGTCATGATCAATAATGATTTCTACGAAAAAGTTGACGCTAACAAGGTGGAAGAACTCGTCCGCCGTTGCGGAGAATAACTCACCATGCCCATCGCCGAACGCCGCCTCATTCTAAAATACGCCGACCAGCCCGGCTACACCCCGGACATCGAATGCTACCTGAAACACGGAGGCTATTCTGTTCTGAAAAAAGCACTGGCGACCGAACCCGCCACGCTGAAGGACGAGGTGAAAAAAAGCCAACTTCGCGGACGGGGCGGAGCCGGGTTTTCCTGCGGACTGAAATGGAGTTTCATTGACCCGGCCAAAAATACCAAGCCGGTTTATCTCATCTGCAACGCAGACGAATCGGAACCCGGCACCTTTAAAGACCGCCAGATTATCCACAAAGATCCTCATCAGCTCCTCGAGGGGATGATCATCTCCTGCTTCGCCAACAACGTTCATCTGGCCTACATCTACATCCGGGGCGAGTTTCCCACCGGTGCCAAAATCCTTGAACAGGCCCTCGCTGAAGCCCGTGCCAAAAACTTCCTTGGCAAAAACATCCTTGGCTCTGGCTACGACCTCGACATCTTCATCCACCGCGGTGCCGGAGCCTACATCTGTGGAGAAGAAACCGGCCTGATCGAGTCCCTGGAAGGCAAACGCCCCTACCCACGGATCAAGCCGCCTTATTTCCCGGCCGTTCTCGGTCTCTACATGTGCCCGACGATCGTCAACAACGTGGAAACGCTCTGCAACGTCAAGCATGTCATCGAAATGGGCGGGGAGGCCTATGCCAAGATCGGCAAGCCCAACAACACCGGCACCCGCATTCTCTGCGTCAGCGGGGATGTTGAACGGCCCGGTTATTACGAGTTCGAGGTCGGCGGTCTGACTCTGGGTCAGCTTATCCACGAAGTCTGCGGCGGCGTTAAAGGCGGCCGAAAACTAAAGGCCGTCATCCCGGGAGGCTCCTCCTCGAAAGTGCTGCGCGCTGATAAACGATTCAAAATTAAGGCCAAGAATGCTGCCGGGGAGATGGAAGAGAAGGAACTCGGGCTGGAAGACATCCCGCTCGACTTTGATTCGTTGGCCGCAGTCGGCTCCATGGCCGGGTCCGGTGGAGTTATCGTTATGGATGAAACCCGCGATATGGTGGAAGTCCTGGCCAATATCTCCGAGTTTTACGCCCACGAATCCTGCGGCCAATGCACCCCTTGCCGCGAAGGGGTTCTCTGGATGAAGAAGCTCCTCCACCGGATCAATGCCGGTCACTGCACGACCGCCGATGTCGGCGTCCTCAACTCCGTGGCCGATAACATCGCGGGCCGCACCATCTGTGCCTTTGGTGAAGCGGCTTCGTGGCCCGTCCAAAGCTTCCTCGCCAACTTTCGACCCGACTTTGAAGCCCGCGCTGAGAAAGTGCGCGCCGCCTGACCGCACCGGAAAAGACCCATGACCCCGCACCCGATCAATCCTTTCAACCACGATATCGCCGCTCCCGGCACCCCTATGGTCAACGTCCAGGTCGATGGACAATGGGTTCAGGCACCGAAAGGGATGAACGTCGTTGAGGTTGTCAAACAACAGGGCAAGTTCCTCCCCCACTACTGCTACCACCCCAAGCTTTCCATCTCCGGCAACTGCCGCATGTGCCTTTTTGAAATGGGCATGCCGAAAATGGGGCCCGACCGCAAGCCGATCATCGGCGAGGATGGCAAGCCCGAGATTGCCTGGATCCCCCGGCCGCAGATTGGTTGCGCCACGCAGGTCACCGAAGGCATGGGCATCCGCACCGATTCTCCTCTAGCCCAGGAATGTCGCCACGGCGTCATGGAATTCCTCCTCATCAATCACCCGCTCGATTGCCCGATCTGCGATCAGGCGGGCGAGTGCAAGCTCCAGGAATACGCCACAGAATACGGCCGGGGCTACAGTCGGTTCGAAGACGAGAAGGTAAAAAAACCGAAAAATGTCGATCTTGGGGAGCGCATCGTCCTTGATGACGAGCGCTGCATTCTTTGCTCCCGCTGCATCCGGTTCTCCCGCGAACTGGTTCATGACGACGTTCTTGGGTTCGTGAATCGCGGCGGCCACAGCACCCTAACGGCCCATCCCGGCAAGCGGCTCGACAACAACTACTCGCTCAACACCGTAGATATCTGCCCGGTCGGAGCACTCACCTCCAAAGATTTCCGGTT
>CALFVM010000194.1 GCA_937928665.1 uncultured Candidatus Methylacidiphilales bacterium | reverse complement strand
CGCCCTCCTCTGGCGTCTCGTCATCATGGCCACCCTCCTCATCGCCGCCAGCCTCCTCTTCAAAGGCGGTGGCCTCCTCCTCGCCCTCGTCGCCCTCGCCCTCTGGCTCTATCCCATGGCCAAATCCCTCCTCACCTACCTCCGCGAAGGCTCCGGCTCCGAACGCCCCGCCCCCTTCTCCGTCGCCCTCCGCCTCGCCACTTTTACCGCCATCCTTGCCCTCCTCCTCCTCCTCCCCGTTCCTGTCACCGTCAAAGCTCCCGGCGTCGTCCAATACGCCAGCGAAATTGTCGTTCGCGCGGAAAGCCCTGGCGTCGTCCTCGGCGTCCACGTTCAGGACGGCACCCTCGTCGACGAAAACCAACTCCTCATCACCCTCGGCAACCCCGACCTCGAAACCGAACTCGGCCGCCTCGCCATCCGCCACGACCGCCAAAAGCTCCGCACCCAACTCGCCCGCAACGAAGACGCCCCCGTCGCCGCCTACGAGGCCGAACTCGCCACCCTCGACGCCTACCGCAAACAATACGACGAAAAAAGGAAACTGGCCGAAACCCTCGACCTCCGCGCTCCAGCCTCTGGCCGCGTTGTCGCCGGACGCCTTGACCGTCTCCGTGGACGTTACCTCCAGACCGGCGATGAAGTCCTTCGCCTCGCCCGCCCCGCTGGCAGCGAAATTACCGTCCCCGTCCCTCAAAACGACATCGACTGGTTCCGTCGTCACCTCGGCTTTCCCGTCCAAGTCCACCTCCCTGGCCGACGCCACACCGCCGAAGGCATCCTGCGCCAGATCACCGGACGGGCCACCACCGACCTCGAACAAACCGCCCTCACCACCCTGGCCGGCGGCCCCCTCCCCGTCAAAAAACGGGGCAGTTCCCAGCCCGGCCAGCCTCAACCCGCCGAAGGCTTCGAACTCGTTGAACCGGTCTTCCTCGCCACCATCGACCTCCTCCGCGGCCCCGTCGATCTCCGCTCCGGTGAACCTGCCCGTATCAAGTTCATCAGCCGCGATCGCCGCAGCCTGGCCGGCGCCTGCCGCGCTGCCGGTGAACGCGCCCTCACCTGGCTCCTCTCCCGCGGCACCGCTACCTGATCCGTCTCTGCCGAACTCGCATCCCGGTGTGCTTGGCTCTTTTCAGCCACGCAGCCGCTTGAGGAAACCTTGCAGAAGTCCCAGCCCTGCGGCCTGGCTCTTCTCCGGATGAAACTGCACGGCCAAAGCCTGGCCGATCAAGATGCCGCTGGTAAATCGTACGGCCCCGTAAGTGGTCGTACACGCCTCGCCCCGCCCGACCCGCTCCGGATAAAAAGAGTGGACATGATAGAAAAAATCATCGCCCACCCCCCCCAGGTCCGCCCGCGCCTCCCGCGTCCACTCAACCCGGTTCCAACCCATGTGGGGAATCTTGCCAACGGACATGGGAAAGCGAACAACCCGTCCGGGCAACCAGCCAAGACCGGCCACTCCTGGACTTTCCTCGCTTGCTTCAAACAACAACTGAAACCCAAGACATATCCCCAAAAACGGACGCCCCGAGCGAAGCCATTCCCGAAGCGGTGCCACCAAACTCTGCCGCTCCAGCGAGCCCATGGCATCCCCAAATGCTCCCACGCCGGGCAGAACCAACAGATCGCACCCGTCGAACTCCTCCGCCTGGCTGATCCGGGCGGGCTCGGAGGCCACCCGGGCCAACGCCTGGGCCACACTCCGGAGGTTGCCCCGGCCGTAATCGACCAAGCCAATCTTCACAGCTTTCCTTTAGTGCTCGGCAGCCCTTTCACCCGTGAGTCCAAACGACACGCCTGATCCAGTGCCTTGGCCAAACCTTTGAAGATTGATTCGGCCAGGTGATGCGCATCCCGCGAATACAATGTCTCGATATGAAGATTCATCGCACTGTTGACCGCCAGAGAGCGCATGAACTCCTCAATCAACTGAAGCGGGAAATCCAGAACCCGCTTCCGCTGCAACGGAGCTCGAAGTTCCAGATAAGCCCGCCCGCTCAAGTCGACAACCACCCGCGTCAGCGTCTCGTCCATCGGCACATAGGCGTGGCCGTAGCGCCGGATTCCTGTTTTGTCTCCCAACGCATCCTTCAACGCCGTCCCTAGCGCAATCCCGACATCCTCGACGGTGTGATGGTAATCAACTTCAAGATCCCCTACCGCTTTCACCTCCAGATCCATCAGCGAATGTTTGGCGAACAGGGTCAGCATGTGATCGAAAAACGGAATCCCCGTGGCAATTCGGCTACGGCCTTCCCCGTCAATGTCCAGACTCAGTTCAATCTTCGTTTCCAAGGTGTCGCGTTTCAGGCGGGCTTCGCGTTTCATCATCGGCTCTTCTTTCCCCCAGCTAAGCGAATCGCCACCGAGGCGGCGTGCGCGTCGAGTTTTTCCTCTCCGGCCAACGCGGCAATGTGAGGGGCGGCCCGGCCCAGACTGGCTCGGCTGTACTCGACCAAACTGGTCCGCTTGACGAACTGCTCCACGGTTAATCCGGGAAACATCCGCCCGGCACCGCCGGTCGGGAGTGTGTGGCTTGGGCCGGCGACATAATCGCCCGCCGCAACGGGTGACATCGACCCGACAAAGACACACCCGCTGTTCCGGATTTGACCGGCCAGCTTACGGGCTCCCTCACAAGCCAGAGACAAATGCTCGGGCGCAATCCGCTCGGCACCCTCTAACGATTCCGCCAGGGAACGCGTCAGAACCAAAGTGCATCCCTTGGATAAGGTCGCCTGCAGGTAATCCCGGCGACTAAGTCCGGCCAACTGTCGTTCCATCTCAAGGCGAACCGCCTTCAGAACCGGCTCCTCATGCGTCAGCAAAAAAATCTGGCTGCCCGGACCATGTTCGGCCTGGGCCAAGAGATCAGCCGCCACAAAACTTGGTTCGCAGGTCCCGTCCGCCACCACCGCCACCTCACTCGGTCCCGGCAGAAGATCGACCGCCACCTCACCGAAGAGCTGACGCTTGGCCTCCACCACATACGCATTGCCCGGTCCGAAGACTTTGTCGACCGGCCGGATCGTCCGCGTTCCACATGCCAGTCCCGCAATCGCCTGGGCACCGCCCATCGCAAAAACCTCTGTCGCCCCCGCCAGCCGGATGGCATAAAGCAAATGCGGGTGGATCGGTGGTGGTGAACAAACGACAATCTCCCGCACGCCGGCCACCCGGGCAATCCCCACCGTCATGACCGCCGTGGACAAAAGCGGAGCCGTCCCTCCAGGAACGTAAATCCCCACCCGGCCAAGAGGCGAAAAGGTCTCGCCGACGACAGCTCCCTCTCCATTCCGTCCGCGCCATGCTTTCGGCAACCTCTGTCGGGAGAATGCAGCCACATTCTTCAAGGCGAACCGGAGCGCCCGGTCAACCTCGGGCGAGGGTGCTTCTCCAGCACCATGCACCCTCAGATCAGCAGGCCGTTGGACAACCGTTGAGAACCGGTTGCCAATCTCCACGACCGCTCGGTCACCCCGTCGGCGCACATCTGCAATGATCTCAGCGACCGTGTCACGAACTGCGGGATCGGGCCGCGGCACGCGGCGCAAGGCAGCGAACTTCCGATCGTAACCGGAATCCTTGAAAGAAATCACGTTCATCAGACAGTCCTACTCCCACTCAATGGTGGCGGGAGGTTTGGAAGAGATATCATACACCACCCGGTTGACCCCGCGAACTTCGTTGATGATCCGGGTGGAAATGCGCCCGAGCAATTCGTAAGGCACATGGACCCAATCCGCCGTCATTCCATCCTGACTCTCGACAATCCGGACGGCGACCGTGAACTCGTAAGTCCGTTCGTCCCCCATGACCCCGACGCTCCGGCACGGGAGGAGGACGGCGAAGGATTGCCAGACCTTGTAATACCATCCGGAGGTCTTCATCTCCTCCACCACGACAGCATCGGCCTCGCGCAGGATGCGGAGCTTCTCCGCATCCACCGGACCCAGACAGCGAACCGCCAGACCCGGCCCCGGGAAGGGTTGACGCCAAACCATTTCCTTCGGCAGCCCGAGTGCTTCCCCAACCTGCCGGACCTCATCCTTGAAAAGCTGCCGGAGCGGTTCCACCAGCTTCAACCGCATCCGCTTCGGCAACCCGCCCACATTGTGATGCGATTTGATCAGCGAAGCAGGATTTCCCTCAATCGGCACGCTTTCGATCACATCGGGATAAAGCGTTCCCTGGGCGAGAAACTCCGCACGACCGAACCCTTTCGACGCCTCGTCAAAGACCCGGATAAACTCCTTGCCGATAATTTTCCGCTTCTTTTCCGGTTCGCGGACTCCGCGGAGCTTCGCCAGAAAAGCCGGGCCGGCATCGACCACCTTCAGTTTGAGCCCCAGCCCGTCTTTGAACACCCGCTTGACCGCCGCAACTTCATGGGCCCGCAGCAGCCCGTTATCCACAAAAATACAGCGGAGCTGCGGCCCGATTGCCCGATGCAGCAAAGCGGCCGCCACCGAGGAATCGACACCACCGGACAATCCGAGAATGACTTTGCCCTGGCCAACCTGCGCGCGGATTTCCGCAACCGCCCTGTCGATCACCGAGCGCATGGTCCAACTGTTCGAACAGCCGCAGATCCGGTGCACAAAATTGGCAATGATCTCTTTTCCTCTCGGCGTGTGAACCACTTCCGGATGGAACTGCAGCCCGTAGATCTTCCCCTTTTGGATTACGGCATAGGGGGAGTTCTCGGTCCGCGCGATCGTTTTGAAGCCTTTGGGCAGGCCGATGATCTTGTCCCCATGACTGTTCCAGATTTCGAGCTTGCGCGGTAATTTGTGGAACAGATCCGAGCTGCCCATGCACTCCAAATAGCCCCGCCCGAACTCCCTGCGTTCACTCTTTTGCACCTTACCCCCGAGCCATTTCCCCAGGAGCTGCATTCCGTAACAGATTCCCAAAATCGGCACGGTCAGCTCGAAAATGGCCGGATCGGGCTGGGGCGCTCCTTTGGCGTACACGCTGGCCGGACCACCGGAAAGGATGAGGCCCGACGGGCGGAGGGAACTGATGACCTTGGCC
>CALFVM010000193.1 GCA_937928665.1 uncultured Candidatus Methylacidiphilales bacterium | reverse complement strand
GGGTGGGTTCACCCGTTTCGGCGGTTTTAACCAACTGCGTCACACCGTCTTTCCCGACCCCGGGGCCCACGGCTTCTGGGCGGTCGGCACCCGCGGCCACAATTTCGTCTGGCACTTTGCCGCGCCCATGCGGGTCTTTGTCCGCGGCGGGCCGGGCGAGCCGCTGCGCCCGCGCCGTGAGGGGCCTCCGGAGTTCACCGTTCCCCCGGCCAACGTCACTGCGCCGGAAGGCGGGGTGGCCGAACTCGCCGCCTACGCTCGTGCCGGTGCCAACGTCCGTTACTTTTGGGAGCGCGATGGCCAGCCCCTCCCCGGCATCCATTGCAACATCCTGCGCCTGGATAACCTCACCGCCGCCCACGCCGGCACTTACCGCCTCCGTGTGCGCGATGACCTCGGTGAGACCCTCAGTCCGCCGGCCACGCTCAAGGTCACGCCCTTCCAGGGACCTCGGGCCGCTTTTTATCCTGCCACGTTAGGTGAGGATGGGGCCGCACCGGACAGCCTCTGGGAAAAAGCCGCCTTCACCCCCATCAGCCTCCCACTGATCAACCCGGTCCAGAACGGTCACCGCGCCGACTTCGCCGCCGCCTGGTCGCCCACCCACCTCCACCTCCGGGTGCGCGTCACCGATCCCCAGGCCGATACCCACACGGAAGACTTCTGGAAGAACGACATGGTGGAAATCTTCGTCGAAGGCACCAACCGCAAAGCCCCCGTCCACACCGGCGACAGCGTGCAGATCAACATCACCCGCAACGGTGAAGCCCGCGAACTGCTCCACAACCGCCTGCCCGCCGCCGGTCTCTACCGCACCATCCCCACCGACACCGGTTACCTGGCCGACGCCGTCATCCCCTGGGCCGCCCTCGGCGTCACCCCGAAAGCCAATGGCTTCGCCGGCCTGGAAATCTACGTCAACTTCCAGAGCGGCGGCCGGGCCGCCCTGGTCAACCGCCGCAACGTCGCCTGGATCGCTCCGGATGCCCTGACCACACTGCGTCTGGATCAACCCTAACTTCATCATATGACCACAGCCTCCGCTCCTCTCATTGAGCCGAACAAACTTCAGGGCATCGCCCCGACGGGCCATCCGGACATTTTTCCCGAAACCCGCCTGGCCATCATCGCCTGCAAAAATCACCTGGATGTTGGTTTCACAGGAACGGCGGCCAAAGTCATCCACGACCAGATCAACTGGATGTTCCCCACCGCCATCGACCAGAACCGGCGGCTGCGCGACGAGGGGCTTTCCTTCTGCTGGACGGTGGGCAGTTGGCTGGTCTGGGAGGCCCTCGAACGCAAGTCCGGTGCCGCGCTCACCACCCTTGAACAAGGCATTGCCGAAGGCGCCATCGCCTGGCTGGCCACCCCCTTCACCACGCACACCGAGTTGATGGATGAAGAACTCGTCGAAGCCGCCCTGGGCTTGTCCCGGCAACTCGACGCCCGCTTCGGCTGCCGCACCGTCACGGGAAAAATGACCGATGTGCCCGGCCACACCCGCGGCCTGGTCCCGCTCCTGGCCCGCGCCGGCGTGTCCTACCTCCACATCGGTGTCAACCACATGTCCACCAAGCCCGAGGTGCCCGACCTCTTCCGTTGGCGCGATCCCGAGAGCGGTGCTGAAGTGGTCGTCGCTTACTCCCGTTCTTACGCCCGGGACATCCACCTGCCCGGCCACCAAACCGCGCTTCTCTTCCGCATGATCGGGGACAACATGGAAGTGCCCTCGATGGCGGATGTGCGCTCCTGGTTTGCCAACGCCCGGACCGCCCATCCCCAGGCTGCGGTTCGCGCCGGCCGCTTGGACGACTTCTTCACCACCTTGGATCCCCTGCGCGAATCCCTGCCCATCCTCGAGCAGGAAATCGGCGATACCTGGATTCATGGCGGCGGCACCGATCCGTGGAAAATCCAGCGCTTCCGCGAACTGCTCCGCCTGCGTAAAGACTGGCTGCGTGCCCGCCGTCTCCTGCCCGAAAGCAAAAGCTACGTCCGCTTTTCCAACGCCCTGGCCCTCGTGGCCGAGCACACCTGGAGCATCTCCATCGGCCCCCACCTGCACGACACCGTGAACTGGGCCAACGCCGACTTTGCCCGCGTGCGCCACCGCGGTCCTTTCCGTCTTTGTGAGGCATCCTGGCAGGAACAACGCGATTACCTCGAAGATGCCGTGGAGGCACTCGACCCGGCCCTGGCCGCAGAAGCCCGCCAGGCCCTCCACGCCCTCAGCCCGTGCCGCCCGGACCTCAGCGCATGGAACGAAGGCACTCCCGCCGATGGACCGCTCCGCCTTGATCCGCAGACCGGAGCCGTCCTGGCCTGGTCGTTGCCTCACGGTTCGGTGCAGGCACCCGATGGTCTCGGGCTTTTCCGCTACCAGACGCTTTCCAAAGCTGACTTGGACCAATTCCGTGCCGACTACAACGGGCGTTTTGCTGATGAAGCGGCGGTTGACTTTGGCAAGCCCGGCTTGCCGCCCGACCTGGCCGAGTCCCGCTGGTGGACCCCGCACTGCCGTTCCTTCTGGCATCGGGAGGGAGGGAAACACCTCCTCGCCCGGCTCGATTTTCCCGCCCAGGCCCACCGCGATTACGGCACTCCCTCGGAAGTTTGGTTAGAAATCCAAGCGGACCCGACGGCCCGGACCATCGATTGGATCCTGACCTGGTTTGATAAAACCGCCACCCGCCTGCCGGAAGCGTTTTGGTTTTCCTTTGCCCCCGCCCTGCCGGAAGGCATGGCCTGGCACCTGCTCAAACTCGGGCGCGAGATCGATCCCGCCACCGTGGTTTCCAAGGGCGGGCGTGCCCTCCACGCCACCTGGGGTGCGCGGGCTCGCCACCCTAACGGCACCTCCTGGCATTTCGATACCCCAGACGCTCCGCTCATCGCTCCGGGTCGGCCTTCCTTGGCTCAGTTTACCAACGAAGTGCCCGACTCCCGCGCCGGACTTCACGTCTGTCTGTTCAACAATCTCTGGGGAACGAACTTTCCCCAGTGGAACGGAGACGACCTGCGTTTCCGCTTCCGGCTAACTATGGACTCCTGAGCATGACTGCGAACTCCTCATCCTGGCGCGATCGACTGCGCCAACAACGCGACCGCCTCCTGCGCCAGCCCGCGCCGGTGCTTGACGCGGACGTCCACCTCACTGCCCCGGAAATTCTGCCCGAGCCTCTCCGCGCACGCTCTGCCGCCGATCCCGATTATTTCCACGGCCGCACGATTGACGCGGAGGCCATCCTCGCGGAAATGGACCTCGCCGGGATCGACCTGGCCTTGATCTGGCAGAATCCCGCCGCCACGCCCAGCGATGGCACCCCGGAAGCCAATGCGGCCGCCCTGCTGGCCGCCAACCTTGCCGTCGCTCAGGCCGCCGTGCGCCACCCCGACCGTTTCCTGGCCGCCGCGTGGGTCGATCCCCGTGCGTTAGGCCCCAACCTGGCCGAGGATCTCGTCCGCACCTGCTGCCGCGAGCACGGCATGTTCGTGGTTAAAATGAACCCGGCGCAAAACGCCTATCCCATGGACAGTGAGCAGGTCGTTCGCGTGGTCGAAGCCATCGTGCAGGAAGGCGCGGTCCCGGCGTTTCACTTCGGTGCCGACAGCCCCTACACCCCGCCCTCGGCATTGGAAGTGCTGGCCCAACGTTTTGCACCTCATCCACTGATCGCTGTCCATGGCGGTGGGGGCGGTGCCTCTTACCTGGAACAGGAAACCATGGCCGCGACCACCCGTCGCGTCGCCCTGGAACACGACAACATCTTCATCATCCACAGTGCCAAGCGCGACACCCACATGGCTTCCGATTTGCTGGCCTTCGCCGCGGCGGGGCCGGCGGCCTGGGCGCGCATCTCGCTCGGGAGCGATGCCCCATACGGTCGCATGAGCTGGAACTTCGGCGGCGGCCGCGCCCTCATCCGCCAGTTGCAGGATCCCCGGCATCCGGAAACCGCCCGTCGGGCCGACTTCACCGGCTGGCCTGCAGAGGCTGAGGCCGACTACCTCGGCGGGAACGCCGCCCGTTTCCTCGCCGCCGCCATCGAGCGCTTCCTGGTCCATCACTCCGCTTGATTGAGGGGTAAGAGTTAGATGAAGAAGAGGAGTAAGATGAGGAGGAGGATGGAGAGGTAACAGGCGGAGGAAATTTTCCGCCTCATTTGCTTCACCATCGACTCAACCAAGTTTTGCGCAGAGTTGAATCGTTATGGCGGATCCGTTTTACACTTCGTTGCTTCGCGCCCGGGTGGATTTCTCTGCCCGGCTTCAGCCGTGGGATGGCTTTGGTTTGAATTACGTCCAGACCTGCCACACGCCCGATCTGGCCGCTGATCCTCAAGACTACGGGGGGTTTGATACGCTCTCGGATGAGTCGGTGGAAGCGATCCTCGATCTGTTGTGGGGACCGGATGGCCCACGGCCCGGACTGATCAAACTCTTTCTTGATCCGCATCACGCGGACGAACCCGCCCCCGGTGCCGCTCCGGTTTACCATCACCGGCGTTCCACCGGTTCGATGCTCCGGTTTGCCCGCGGTGCGCTGGTGCGCACGCAGGCGCGGGGAGGGAAGCTCTCGCTGATCACCACCCTCTACGGGCCGCCGGGCTGGATGACGCTCCAGCGGGCTTTCCGTGGTCGTGACCTTGATCCCGCCCGCGAGCCGGACCTGATTGCCTATCTGGTTGATTGGGTGCGGTTTTTGCGCGAGGAAGAACGACTGCCGCTCGACTATCTCTCCCCTCACAACGAGGGAGAATGCTGGCGACGTTGGACGCCGGAAGGCCACGACCTGCCCCGCGATACCGGCCACGATTACAATCTGCATTGGGATGCGGAGGCACTGGCCGCATTTCTGCCCCGCCTGCGTCGTGGTCTGGACGCCGCCGGATTTCCCCAAGTGGGGGTGACCAACGGAGAAACCTTCAGTTGGGTCCGTTTTTCCGGCTGGGGTTACGCGGCGGCGTTGGCCGATCATCGGCCCGCCCTGGACGCGCTGGCTCTGGTGACCTCGCACGGGTTTTACAATCCCTATCCCCACCGTTGGCACGGGGATCATTACTCGGCGGGATTCGATCGTTTGCGTGCCCTGCGTCCCGAATTGAAGGCGTGGACCACCTCGGCCAGTTGGGGGAAGATGGACGCGTCCATGGCCTGGGATTATTACAACCAGATCACCCATGCCAAAGTCAGTGCGATCATCCCCTGGGCCTGTTGCCAGCGGCCGCGGTTATGGGCCGGGGGCGATCCCAACCCCGGCACCGCCATCCGTGTGTTCGGGGACGGCACTTGGCAGATTGAGCCGGGCTACTATTTTTATCTCCCGATGGCCCGGGCGGGCCAGCCTGGCACCACGGTCTGCGCCACCTCGTGTAATGAAGGCGGCTTGTTCCTCACCGCCTTTTCCGGGAAGGGGTCGCCGCATCCGGATGCATTTGTGCTGGTGAACTGCACGGATCAAACCTGGCCGGTGCCGGTGGAAGTGCGCGGATCACGATCCATGGCTTTCCGGGCATTCACCACCGATTCGTCCCGTCATTTTGTCGATGCCGGACGATACGAAGTGGAAAACGGACGACTGGTCTTCGAGGCCCCGCCCGGCTCGGTCACGGGATTTTACGGCGTTTGAGCTGAACCGTGCGCTCGGTCCGGAAAACGGTTTACTTAAAAGGCAACTTTTACCGTGAAGAGCGTGAAGGAGGTGAAGGGCAAGGCAGAAGATTTTTTTGAGGGAGGAGAAGGGGCGCAGTGTTTGTCAGACCGGTTGGAGGGTTGAAGTGGTTACCCTCGTATGCCCATGATGACCTTCACGGTGCGGCTGGCTTAAAAATCAATGGTGAAGGCAGTGGGGATTCAAAGTGCACTCAGCAAATTCAGCCAGCGCTTCCAGGCCTCGGCGCGGGCGGCTTTGTTTTCGGCGGAGGCATCGGCGGCTTCTCCTGCCCGCATGAACCCGTGGCCGGCACCGGGATAGATGACCACTTCCAGCGTTTTGCCAGCGGCTTTCCAGGCGGTCTCCGCTTCCGGCAAGGTCGCGTTGACCCGGGCATCGTTCTCGGCAAAGAACCCATAGACCGGAGCCTGCACCGGATCGATCATAGCGGCTTCCGTGGTGGCATTGCCGTAGAACGGGAAAAACGCTGCCACGTCGCTCCGAGTGGCGGCGTAGCGAAAGGTTTGCGCCCCGCCCCAGCAAAACCCGCCCACGGCCACTTTGCCGTTGGCCGCCGGCAGGGCTTTGAGGTAATCGACCGAGGCATCGAGATGACGGCGGATTTCCTCCGGTTTCAGTTCACCAATGGCCCGGCGTGCGTCATCCAGACTCTCATATTGCTTGCCGCCTAACATGTCCGGAGCAAAAGCAATGAAGCCGTTTTCCGCCAATTGGTCGCAGACCGAGCGGACCCAATCGGTCAGTCCGAAGATTTCGTGAATGACCACCACCGCGGTGGCTTTGTCTTTAACCTCGGGATAAACAATGAAGCCACGGGTGGCTTGCGGGCCATCGCCGATGGTGATGAATTCCCCATGGCGGGGTGAGGATTCCAGACGTTCCCGGGCCACATCCTGGCCGGGCAGGGAGGCACAGGGACAAGCGATCATCATGGTAAGAAGGACTCCGCGAATAAATGGGTTGAATGAACCAGGCACCACGACGCGATCATGCCGTGAGAGCGTCTCGAAACAAAGGCATTTTGTAACCGTGAATTTAACCGTGAAGCGCGTGAAGAGGAAAGGCTGGGGAAGGAAGATTGAGGGTGAAGAGGTGAGTTGGGCGAGGGGGGTGGAGTCCGGACCCGTTACCAGACGCGGCGCAGGCCGTAGGTCTCGAAAATGGGATCGCGGCTGATGACGCGGAGGTTGCGCCGCATGGCTTGCACCACCATCAGGCGGTCAAAAGGATCCGCGTGATGCGGGGGGAGATCGACCACACCAAGGGCGTCATCCAGGTCGATTTCCAAGACCGAAAAACCATTTTCGTCCAGCAGACGGGGCAGGTCCCGGCGCAAATCGTAGGGCAGCTTTAATTTTCCCAGACCCAGTTTGATTGACGCTTCCCACAGGCTGGCGACGCTGATGAAGCAGACGGCACCTGATTCCATGATACTAGCTGCTTCTTCGCTGAGATGGGGTGAGTTTTCAAACAAGGCAATCCACCCGTTCGTATCGATCAGG
>CALFVM010000192.1 GCA_937928665.1 uncultured Candidatus Methylacidiphilales bacterium | reverse complement strand
ACGCTTTACTAAAAGGAAGCTGATGGCTGCGATCGCTCATGACCCTTCACCTGATTGGTGTCCAGCCGAACATGTTTGGTGAGCTGACGAGGCAGACTCCGGCGGCTGTCCTCGGTCACCGGGTGGAAGCGGGGTTCCAGGCCGTCGAACTCGGGCTGGTTCCCCGCCACGACATTCCCTCTCCCCTGGCCGCCAGGGGGCCTCGTGCTTGCGGCCCGTACACCACCCTGTCCGAGGGCGAAACGGTCGAAAATTGGCTCAGGTTCCGCGACCAGACCAAGGCGCACGGCCGGGGTTGATCCGGTCCCTTTTCCTGACAGTCATGCCTGGCGGATCGGCTATCTTCACCCGAAGAAAGATCAAATGCTTGCGGGCGTGCTCAACGCTGCCCCCCTGAACCCCGGAATTCGATGGCTGCTGATTAAACATGCCCGGCCCCTGGGCGACGCCGTGGCGGACCTCAAAGCAAGCCGGGCTTTGGCAGACGCGGGAGCGGCGTCCCTGCAGCGGGCGGGTCATTGGCGAGGCACTCCTCAGCCTTTACGCCCTCGGCGGCGTTTGGTTTGCCTGGCAGTCCGGGTCCAGGGGCATCGCCCACTTCGGTTTCCTGGCCGCTGCCTGCTTCGTGAACAGGAGCGGATTCAGCCTGCGGAAGCCAGCGTGTCACCGGGCGTGAACCAGGACAGCGGAGAAATCGCTGAACACGGCCCGCTGCCCGCGCTCAGCCGCCGATCACCATCCCGAGGGCGAGTGCGCCCAGCAACCCGGTCACCCACCAACGGAATGCGGCTGGATCTAGCCGTTCAATGGAACGTTTGGAGACCCAGCTTCCCAGCACCATCGCCAGGCCCAGGCCCAGTGCCAGCATCCATTCCCGCGGCGATAGGGAGAAGTGGTGCTGGTAAACCACCGTTTTCACCGCGTGCAGGCTTAGTGCCGACGTCGCCTCCGATGCGATATAGGCCACCGGCGGCAGACCTAGCGAGAGAAAGAAGGCCGCGCCTAGCGGGCCCGCACTCCCGGCCAGGCCTGAGAGAAACCCGGTCAGCATCCCTCCGAACAGCATCGTCCGCGGGCCAGCGACAAACCGCGACCGCAGCATGACCTTGGCCATGAGCATGCCGAGGATGGCGACACCGATGATCCGGACTGAGACGGTGGCGGGAATCGCGATAAAGGAGAAAGCGCCTAGCACCGCTGCTGGCAGTGCCCCTGTTAAAAACAGACCGACCGATCGCCATTGAATATGTCGGAATCCGAACGCGGCCCGCGAGATGTTTCCGACCAACTGGGCGAGTGTGAGCAGAGGCACGGCCGAATCCACACCCACCGTCAAAGTCAGAAGCGGAAGCAACAGAAGCGCACCGCCAAAGCCTGCGGCACCCGAAATCGCCGCGGCGACGAAAGCGCCCAGCAACAATAGAAGAACCTCCCACATGGGAAACAGGCCGCAGGTCAATCGTTCCGAACAGGACTGGGACCGGCAACGTGCGGGTGACGAGGTTGATTTCCCTCACGCGGGTCAAATGACTTTGGACGAGGACGGGGTATCATCGGGCTGGGCGGTTCTCGCTGGTGGAAGGTACAACGTGACGAGGAATCCACCGCAAGTACACCAGCATGGCACCCAGTTCCACCAAGGACTGCACCACGATGATGGCGGCAACCGGTTCCCAACCGGCGGGTAATGCGAGGGCCAAGGGCAGCACGACAAATGAATTGCGGGTTCCGGCACTGAAAATAACCGTCCGTTGTTCGGCCGCCGACAGGCCGAGCCTTCGGGCAACAAACCGCGCTGGAAAGGGCACCACGAGCGCGAAAATCACGAACACCAACGTGGCGGCGCCCAAGCCCTGCCAGGAAGCATCCAGCCCGCGAACCTGCGCTCCGGCAATCAGCAGCACCGTCAACGCCAACAGGGGCACGGGCAGCCAAGTTGTCAGCTCAAGCCACGCGGCACACCGGACAGAACGGCGGGCGACCACCTCGGTCGCAGCCACCAGGACCAACGGCAAAACGATGAGGCCCAGGAAGGCTTCCAAAAAGGGGCCCGACTTCACCACGCCGGCCAGATCGCTGCCTAGGAAAAGCCACAGCCAGGCGGGCAGCACGAGCAACTGGGCCAGCAACAACACCGGCGTAGAGGCAATGGCCAGGCGGGAGTCGCCCTTGCCCAGCAGGGTGAAACTGACAAACCAATCGGTGCACGGAGCCAACAGCACCAGATAAACCCCCAGCAGAAGAACGGGATCGTCCGGGAGCACCTGCGCCAGCAGCCAGACGAAAGGCGGCAGCAGGAGGAAGTTGACGATGAGCAGTGCCAAAAAGAATCGGCGATGGCCAACCGCTCCGCACAATTCGAGAAGCGGTACCTGGGCAAACGTCACATAGAGCAGGCAGCCCAGGACCGGCCAAAGCAGAAATTCCAACACCGGGGCGGCAGCGGGCACAGTCCAGCCAAATCCGGCACCCGCCGTGATGGCCACCAGATAGATCACGATCTGGAAACGTTCCAATTGCAGTCGCGTGATCATATCGGGAGGATCGACAGTGCCGGGTTCCTTGAGGAAGCACAACTGCCGGTTGACTCGCGGCCCGGGAGCCGGGAGGGCAAGCACGCCTCCGGGGTTGGCTTAGCCGCCGATGGCCGTCATGGGACGCGACGGCTGGTAGTTATCGAGGAACTCGTGATTCTCCGGTTTTTGCGCGATGGCGGTCCGGAGGATTTCCGCCGGATCGGCTCCGGCACGTAACGCCTGCAACAGATCAATTTCCCCCACCCGTCCGAGGCAGGGGCGCAGCTTGCCGTCCGCGGTCAGACGCAACTTGTTGCAAGTCTCGCAAAAGTGGGGCGTGGTCATGGCACCGATGAAACCGAGGGTTGCGGGGGCTGTCAGTCCGGGAGCCGTGTATTCATAATAGCGGGCGGGCCCATGCCCTGGTTGATAGCCTGCCCGGCGTTGCAGAGTGCCTTGGGCGGCCAGACGTTCCATCAATTCCTCAACCGAAAGGAGGTGGGTGGCATTAATGGCAGCCGTGCTGGCCAGGGGCATCAGCTCAATGAAACGGAGCGGCATGCCGCGTTCCGTCGCGAAGCGGATCAGCGGTACAAACTCCGTTTCATTGATTCCGCGCATCAGCACGCAGTTGAGTTTGATGATTTCAAAGTTTTCCCGCCGCGCCGCCTCGATGCCCTCCAGAATTGTGGACAAATCACCGCCGGTGATCCGATGATAGAGAGCGGGATCGAGCGCATCGAGGGAGACATTGAGCGAGCGCACCCCGGCCCGGCGGATGGCCGGAGCCAGTTTCGACAGGCGACTGGCGTTGGTGGACAGCCCCAGCGTCTGCACTCCGGGCAGGGCCCAGATTCGTTCCAGAATCTCCACAATATCTTTGCGGATGAGCGGTTCGCCCCCGGTGATGCGGAACTTCCGGAAGCCGAGACGGGTCGCGCCCTCAACCGCACGGATAATTTCATCGGTAGTGAGATGATCCTGACGCTGGGCCCAGCCCTTGTAACCCTCCGGCATGCAATAAAGACACCGCTCGTTGCAGCGATCTGTGACGGAGAGACGCAGGTAATCAATGGTTCTGCCAAAGGGATCGATCATGTTGAAAATCTCACGACCATTCTGTTTAAAATAACCGCCGACCTCGGAAGAACAATCCCTATCGCATGCTGCAGGCAACCGACCGCGCCTGCTCAACGCCCTGCTTAGGAATTTCCAAAAACGGCGAGATCTTCCGGGGTGTTCAGATTGTGAAAGGGCTCAGGATGATCTGCGCGGATCGGTTGGAGCAGAGTGGAGGCGACCAGTTCAGCGAGGATGCCTTGCAACTTCCAGCGTGAGGCAGCAGCGGCCGCGCGTAAGGTGTCGAGGGCTTCCACCGGATAAATGGCGGCCAGCGGCTCATAATGTTCGCCCATCGTGGGAACCGCGCCGCGCCCTGGAGCACACCCCTGCCAGAGGTTGCGCAGGGTGGGGGCGTCGATGTTCGGCAGATCAACGGCGAGGGCTAGCAGGTGGGTGCCTGAGCGGTGGCCCACCCATTCCAACGAGGCGATCAACCCGGCCAGCGGACCCTGCGCACCTACCGTGTCCGGAATCCAGACGATATCCTCCGGCAGCCAATCCGGACGTTGCCCGGCGGCGACCGCGATGGCCGCGACGGCGCCCGCGTTCACGGCACGCAGGACTTCCACCTGACGTGACCAAAGTGGGACACCATGGATGGTCAGCAGAGCCTTGTCCTGGCCCATCCGGGATGATTGACCGCCGGTGAGGAGGACAGAGAAAAGGGAGGAGGCAGAGGCCGGACCGCATTTTTCTTCACCCAAAAACCCTGGGGATGCGGCTTGCAACGTGCCGCTGACAAGGATCTTCGCCCGTAGGCCGCCCCGGCCTTTCATCCAGGCTTCGGCCTCTGGGTGGATCGCTCCATTCATCCAGTAACACGGGCGGCATTCCTCTATGCCCAGAAAACGGACGCCCTGCAGTTCAAACTCCCGGCCGATGAGTGCGTTCAAATCCAACCCCTCGGTGATCACGTTGCGCCGGGTGGCCGACGGCGCGCGTCGGGCGTCCGGGATGCCGAGTTCGTCCCACATCCGCACCAGATTTTCCCAGGCGAAAAAGGTGATCTGCCCTTTGAAATCCGGTTGATGGTTGAAATAACGGTCGCCCACGATCCCGCTTCCGGCCACACATTCGATTCGCGGCACTTCCACGATCGGGTGATGACCCGCCTCGCCTCCGTGGTGGCCGCGGTAGTTGTGGCCGGGCGAGATAAACAGATGCCGGACGATCATCAGATCAAGCCAAGCGCGGGCAGGCGACAAATAAAGTCAATTCACGTGTACCTGACGAAGGAGGGGCCGGTGATGGTTTTTTTTCCAGATGATTGAACTCCTCGGCCGTTGGCATAGAGTCCTCCGCGCTGAGTCATGCCGACTTCCTTCAAAGACTATTATGCCACGCTCGGCGTCGCCCGCGACGCTAGCCCTGAAGAAATCAAGAAAGCCTTTCGCAGACTGGCCCGGACTCACCATCCGGATGTGGCGAAGGATAAATCAACAGCGGGGGCGAAGTTTCAGGAAATCAACGAAGCCTATGAGGTCCTCAGTGATCCGGGAAAGCGTGCGAAGTATGATCAGCTCAGCACCCGGCAAGCCGCCCCTGAGCGCGGTGCTTGGTCCTTTACTGCCGCGCAGGACGAGGATTTCGGGCAGGAGTTCCACTTTGGCGGCACCGGCTTCAGCGATTTCTTCGAGCGCTATTTCAGCGGTGGGCGTTTTTATGGATTTCCGCCGGGCACCCCCGACGGCCCAACGGACCGGGCTCGGCAGGGCCGGGATGCCTCGCGTGGCCAGGACATTGAGGGCGATATCCTCGTGACGCTGGAAGAAGCCATGCACGGCACGGTGCGATCGCTCTCCTTGCAAATGCTCAACCGGGAAACCGGCCAGGTCGAAACCCGCACCTTTCGCGTGCGTATCCCGCCCGGGGCGATTGATGGCCGCCGGATTCGCGTGCCGGAAAAGGGTGAAGCTGGCCATCAGGGAGGTCCGGCCGGCGATCTTTACCTGCGCGTGCGGCACGCGGCCCATCCTGACTTTACCAGCCGGGATGCGGACCTTTATCACGAACTTGATCTGGCTCCGTGGGAGGCCGTGCTCGGTGCCGAGGTGGTCGTCCCGACACTGGATGGCTCCGTCAAGCTTCGCATCCCGCCCGGCGCGGAACATGGCCAAAAGATGCGCCTGCGCGGACTTGGCCTGCCCAAGGGCAAGACCGGCGAACAAGGCGACCTCTTCGTCATCCTGAACCTGGTCCTGCCCACTTCTCTCAATTCCGAGGAGCGTGCCGCCTGGGAGAAGCTGCGCGATGTCTCCACGTTCCGGCCCCGCCCCGTCGCCACGCATCCATCCACAACACCATGACCTCCGACCCTTCTCCTCCCGCCGGCGATTCTCCGGTTTACCACGTCGAAACCGACACCCGCTATTCGATCGAAGTCATTGCCGAACTGGCGGGCGTGCATCCCAAAACCGTTCTCCACTACCAGGAGCAGGGCTTTATTCGTCCCACCACCACCGACACACCCGGGGAGACCGCCCTGTTCGATATCGAGTGCCTGCGTCAGCTCCGTCGCATCGAGCATCTGCGGGCAACGTGCCAGGTTAACGACACCGGTCTGAAACTCATCCTGGATCTCCTCCACGAAATCGAATGTCTTCGGGAAGAACGGCGGCAGCAGCATCGGTAACGGGAGCAGTTTGTCTCGGCGCGGGGACAGCATCTTTGCCTTATCCAAATGGCCGTAGCTCCAATTCCCGGCCCATTTTTCGCCGTCAAAACCATAAAGAGCATGAAAGAAAACCCGGAATACGCCTTCGCCTTTTTTTCTTCGTGTTCTTCGCATGCTTCCCCTCCTCCTCGGCATCCTGACTCGGCATCGCACGACCCTCCTGGCCGGTCTGCTGATCGCGGCGTTATCCGGATGGGTCACTCCACGGGTGATGGAAACCGGAGAAAACGCTGATGAGCGTTACGAGGAAGGGCCTGTCCAGCCCTATCTCGATCCCGCAGCCAAAGCGTTTCTGGAAATCCATGAACACCGTGCTGAAGCCTGGGCAAAGGTTCTCTATGCCAGTGCGGCTTGGTCCACGCTGGGTCTGCTTCTCGCCTTCTGGAGAACTTCATGGAGCCAGGTGGTGGGTCTGACGGCCGCTTTAGCCTGTTTGGCCAGCGTCGGTGCGGGTGCTTGGATAGCGGAGTCCGGAGGAAAAATCCGCCGACCCGATTTCCGCGTGCCGCCCGGCGTGGTTGGGGCCTACCAACCGGGCACGCCCCATGGCCAACCGGACAAGAAGCGTCACCATCCCAAGCCGGATGATGATTAATCGCTCCCCCCCGCCGAAACCGGCTTGGTGGCCAAGTCAGACCCCACCTCGCCCAGCGATCTCCTGGGTCTCGATCGGTGGAGCCTGGGTATGGGCGACATAGGGCACTGATGCCGCATGAGATGGGGTTGGGCCACACGGCCAGGTGTTGCCTGCGGCCGTTTCAGGCCGCCCCGACAGAATGGGGAAAGAAAAGAGGGGCCCGGCTGGTTTCGAGGTGCTCCTGCCAGATAGCTGGAATGTCCCGATCCGGGCGGTTTTTCCTTGCATATTTCGATGAATGTAGAAATATAACCTTCATGGCGAGGAAGAAAATCAGCTGCCGCGAAATGGCCCGGGTCTTTGCCGCCCTTTCTGCCGAGGCCCGGGTCCGCATCATCAAGGAACTGAGCGGAGGCGAGGAAAAATGTGTTTGTGAATTGGTGCGATGCTGCGGGTTGGGCTGGTCCACCGTTTCGCATCATCTCTCGGTGCTGCGGGAAGCGGGCTTGGTGACGGATGACAAGCGGGGGCAGCAGATTTTTTACCGCCTGAGCCTGCCCTGCGTGGCGCGCTTCATCCGCTGCCTGGAAACGCCGGAAGCCGAACCGCTGCTCAGTCCGACAGCGTGCGAACGATAAATTTTTTGAACCAGTATTTCGATAGATATAGAAATATGAAACCACGAATCGAGTGGAAAGCGTTGGCCTGGATGGTGGGGGTGTTTGCTCTGTGCTATTACCTGCCGCTGGACTCGGGGCGATTCCAGGCGGCGGTTGGAGAAGGCCTGGCCCTCACGCGCTGGTATGCCCGGGAGCATGTGCTGCTTTGTCTGGTGCCGGCCTTTTTCATTGCCGGTGCCATCGCCACGTTTGTGCGGCAGGAATCGGTGATGCGTTATCTGGGGCCGAAGGCGTCGAAGCCCGTGGCCTATGGGATGGCCTCGGTGTCGGGAAGCGTGCTGGCGGTGTGTTCGTGCACGGTGTTGCCCTTATTTGCCGGAATCTGGCGGATGGGGGCGGGGCTGGGTCCCGCAGTGGCTTTTCTCTACTCCGGGCCGGCTATCAGCGTGCTGGCGGTGATCCTGACTGCACGGATTCTCGGATGGGAGTTGGGGTTGGCCCGGGTGCTGGGGGCGGTGGTCTTTGCCGGGCTGATCGGGTTGGTCATGGCCTGGGTGTTCCGCAAGTCTGAAGCAGCTAAGGCCCAGCTAGCGGCTGTGCTGCCCGATCCGGATCCGTCACCGCGTCCGCTGGGGCAAACGGTGGTGTGGATCGGCTTGATGGTGGTGCTGTTGATTTTCGCCAACTGGAGCGAAGCGGAGGCCTCCGGATTGTTTGGTCTGCTGGCGGCCGCCAAGTGGTGGATCGTCTCGGTCTGCGCGCTGGGTCTGGGGTTGGCCATGCACTTCTGGTTTGGCGTGCCGGGCGGAAAATGGATCGGGGTGGCCGGAAGCGTGGCTCTGGCCGCCGCGCTGGCCGGTGACCAGGTGATGATCCCGTTCAGCGTGGGCGTCGCCGGGCTGGTCTGGATCTCCTCATCGGCGGAAGGCGAACTGGGGGAGTGGTGGATGGCGACCTGGGATTTCACCAAGTTGATTGCGCCCCTGCTGCTCGGGGGGGTCTTCCTCTCCGGACTCCTGTTGGGCCGTCCGGGACATGAGGGATGGATTCCTTCTGCTTGGGTGGCGACGGCGGTGGGCGGCAATGGGCTCGGCGCGGTTTTTCTCAGTTCGCTGGTAGGGGCCCTGATGTATTTCGCCACTTTGACGGAAATCCCGATTCTACAGGGCTTAATCGGCAACGGCATGGGCCAGGGTCCGGCCCTGGCCTTGTTGCTGGCCGGTCCGGCGTTGAGCCTGCCCAACCTGTTGGCTCTGGGGAAAATCTTCGGTGCCCGGCGGACCCTGGTCTACGCGGCGCTGGTTGTCGGCATGGCCACTCTCTCGGGATGGATCTATGGAAACCTCTAAGAACCGACCTTCCCCATCCGAGAGAACCTCGACGCTTACTCCGCGCACCATGTGGCTGCGGGTGCTCAATCTGGCACTCTGGCTGGGCTTTTGCGCCATGGCTGGCACGGGTTTGTTTCTGGCCTTTCGCCTGCCACCCGGATCGCATGGGGGAGGGGGCTT
>CALFVM010000191.1 GCA_937928665.1 uncultured Candidatus Methylacidiphilales bacterium | reverse complement strand
AATGCGCCCGATCCCCCTCCACAATGCGCCGTTCCCATTCCCCCATCTCCGGCCACCGAGCGGTCGCTCCCCGCACCAACCGGACCGTCTCCGGCGACTCAACCCCCGGCAACACCCGCCCGGCAAATTCGGGCCCACCTTTAGGATCGGCCCACTCGGGCAGGCTAGATGATGCGTTCGAGGGCATGATTCCGATGGCGGCGAAAAGGATGATGAGAAAGTCGACGGTGCTCAATTGTGTCGGAGTTGTATTCAGGCGCGGGCTTGCAGAAGGTCGAGAATGGTCTCTGACGATTTTGGAATCACCGTGCCAGGCCCGAAAATGGCACTGGCTCCATTGTTCAGCAGAAAATCGTAGTCCTGCGCCGGAATCACCCCCCCGCAGACCACCAGAATGTCCGGTCGTCCGAGTTTCTTCAACTCCGCCACCAGTTGCGGGAGCAGCGTTTTGTGACCCGCCGCCAAGGAACTCATCGCCACCACGTGAACATCATTCTCCACCGCCTGTCTGGCTGTCTCCTCAGGCGTTTGGAACAAAGGCCCAATGTCCACATCAAACCCCAGGTCGGCCATCGCGGTGGCCACCACCTTCGCTCCCCGGTCATGCCCGTCCTGACCCATCTTAGCGATCAGGATGCGCGGACGCCGTCCCTCCCGAGCCGCAAACGCCTCCACCTTCCCCCGCACCCGGGCAAAGTCCTCGCTCTGACTAAACTCCTGTTGATACACTCCGGAAATCGATCGGATCGTCGCCTGGTGGCGTCCGAAAACTTTTTCCAGTGCCATCGAGATTTCCCCGAGCGAAGCGCGGGCCTGCGCGGCCGCGATGGCCCGTTCCAGAATATTACCCTCCCCGGTCCTGGCCGTCTCATGTAAGGCGTCCAGCGCGGCCCGGCAAGCCGCCTCGTCTCGCTCCGCCCGCAACTTGCGCAACCGCTCGATCTGAGCTTCCCGGACTGCCGTGTTGTCAATATCCAAAATTTCCAGCGGATCCTCTTTTTCCAACCGATACTTATTCACCCCGACAATGGTCTCCGCCCCCGAATCAATCCGGGCCTGACGCCGCGCCGCCACCTCCTCAATCCGCATCTTCGGCAAGCCCGATTCAATCGCCTTGGCCATCCCGCCCAGTCCCTCGATTTCCTCCAGGTGAGCCCACGCCCGCCGCATCAAGGCATCCGTCAGTGCTTCCACATAATACGAACCGCCCCACGGATCCACCACCCGCGTAATCCCGGTTTCTTCCTGCAAATAAAGCTGGGTATTCCGGGCGATCCGGGCCGAAAAATCGGTCGGCAGCGCAATGGCTTCATCCAGCGCATTCGTGTGCAGCGACTGCGTGTGGCCCAGTGCTGCTGCCAAAGCCTCCACCGCCGTCCGGGCCACATTATTGAATGGATCGGCTTCCGTCAGACTCCAGCCCGAAGTCTGCGAATGAGTCCGCAACGCCATCGACTTCGGATTCTTCGGGCCAAACCCTTTGACAAGCTTGGCCCAGAGCAACCGCGCCGCTCGCATCTTGGCCACTTCCATGAAGTAATTCTTCCCCTGCGCCCAAAAAAACGACAGTCGCGGTGCAAACGCATCGATATCAATCCCCGCCGCAATCCCCGCCCGCAGGTATTCCAGCCCGTCCGCCAGCGTATACGCCAGTTCCAAATCGGCCGACGCCCCCGCCTCCTGCATGTGATAGCCCGAAATCGAAATGGAGTTGAACTTCGGCATCTTCTGCGACGTAAACGCAAAAATGTCCGCAATAATTCGCATCGATGGCCCGGGCGGATAAATATAGGTGTTCCGGACCATATACTCCTTGAGAATGTCGTTCTGAATCGTTCCGGCCAGTTCCTCCAGCTTCGCCCCCTGTTCCAGAGCCGCCACGATGTAAAACGCCAACACCGGAACCACCGCCCCGTTCATCGTCATCGACACGGAAATCTTGTTCAGCGGAATCCCGCTAAAAAGAACCTGCATATCAAGAATCGAATCCACCGCCACGCCCGCCTTGCCCACATCCCCGACCACTCGCGGGTGATCCGAATCGTAACCCCGATGCGTCGCCAGATCGAAAGCGACCGAAAGCCCCTTCTGACCCGCCGCCAGATTCCTCCGATAGAACGCGTTGGACTCCTCTGCCGTCGAGAAACCCGCATACTGCCGCACCGTCCATGGCTGGGCCACATACATCGTCGCATACGGCCCGCGCAGAAACGGCGGCACCCCCGCCGTGAACTTCAGATGCTCCAGCCCGGCGGTGTCCTTCTCCGTATACAACGGCTGAACGTCGATCCCCTCGAACGTTCGCCAAACCAGATCATCCAGTGACCGGCCTGTCTCCCGCTCCACCTCGGCTTTCCATCGGTTATAATCCGGCAGAGGCCGATCCTCCGCCTGGAGATTGACTTGCGTAAAATCAGGCAGCGTTGTCATGGTCAAAGCACTCCAAGTTGGGCTAGCAAACGGGAAACAAACGCGTGATGGGGCACCCGCACGTGTACGAAATCATCGACCCCGGCCGCCCGCCACGCGGCTTCATGATCGCCCGGCGCTCCCGCCAACAACACCAGCGGAGCCCGATCCAATCCCTTCAACAGCGGCACCAGCTCTGGCGTCCACGCCGCATACGTCTCATCGCTCCCGCACAAAACCACCACCCTGGCTCCCGACTCCCGCGCCGCCTCCACGGCCGAAGCCGGATCGGAAAAATCCCGCGCCGCCTCCACCGTAATCCCGCCCACCTGGAAAAAGTTCGTCGTCCAGTCCGCCCGCGCCCGATACGTGCGCGAAGGCCCCAGGTTCAACTGGAGCAGCCGCGGCTCATCCCCCTTTTCCTTCGCCGCCGCTGCCGCAAACCGCAGGGTTTCATAGATCACCGCCGTCCGCCGCATCGGCATCGCCTCAATCGGCTCCGCCGCAGCACAGCCTGCCCGAAACGCCTTCGTCAGTTCCCCCAACGTCGCCCCATTCCCGGCCGCCTCCACTCCGGCGGCAAACTTTCCCGACGCTGGAGCGTCGGCCACGCCCGCCAGTGCCGCCAGAACCGCACTGTCCGCTGCCTGCTCGGCCGATGTCCGGTGTCGCGCAATCTCCCGCGCCCGCTTCTCCTGCAGCACCCGATACTCTGGCACCCGTGGCGGACCAAACTCATCCTTCCCATTCGGAAACGTGTTCACCCCGATCATCGTTTCCCGACGCAGCCCCAGTGCTTTTTTCCGCTCTTCCGCCGCTGCAGCCACTTCCTTCTGGAACGACCCCGCTCGCAAGACCCCTAGCAAACCGCCCCTGCCCTCAATCTCCTGGAACTTCGCCCAGGCCCGCTCCGCCATCTCTGCCGTCAGACTCTCCACAAACCATGAGCCCCCGGCCGGGTCAATCACCCGGTCCAAACCACACTCCTCCCCCAGAATAATCTGCGTGTTCCGCGCAATCCGGCGCGAAAAATCATCCGGCACCTGAAAAACCTCGTCATACGGCCCCACATGCAGGCTTGTGCATCCCCCCAGGACCGCCGACATCGCCTCGGTCGTTGCCCGCAGCAGATTCGTGTGCGCGTCGAGCCGGGTCTTGTCTCGCAATGCCGTCCGGGCATGAATCTCCATCGGAGCCGCCTTGCCCTCAATCCCGCAGGCTTCTAGCACCCGGGACCACAACACCCGCGCCGCCCGCAGCTTCGACATCTCCGCAAAAAAGTTCGGGCCCACCGAAAAAACAAACCGAAACAAACCGGCCGTGACCCCTGGTTCCAGGCCGCGTCCGGCCATCTCCCGTAGATAAGTCGCGGCCAGCGCAATCGCATAGGCCAGTTCCTGCACCCCATGCCCCCCCGCCTCATGCACCGCCGTCGCATCAACAGCCAACGGCCTCATCCCGGGCGACATCTCGGCAAATGCTCCCGCCAACACAGCCATCTCCTCAAAAAGCCGCTCCGGCCCCACCGGCAGCGTGCCCGTCCGGGCATACTCTGTCACCGGATCAAACAAAAGTGCCCCCCGCAACCGGGCCGGATTCACCTTCTCCTGCCGCGCCCACGCCTGCAGAACAATCCCGAAGGCCAGCCCATTTGAACCCGGTGCCACGCATAGCGATAGACGCGTCCAGTCCAGTTCCCGTAAAGCAACCGCCAGATCCGCCACATTGGCAATCGACGTCCCGCACGCCCCGACCTCCCCCAGTCCCGCCTGGTCCGGATCCCGACCGGCCCGACCCGCCGCATCCAAAAGCAAATGCACCTCCGTCTGCCCACGCCCCGTATCGAAACGCGCCACCGCGTTAAACTCTTCCGGCAATCCGCACGGCAACTCTTGAGAAATTTGCCAGGGCCGCCCCACATAGCCCGAAGCCGTTCCTCCCCGAATCCGGGAGCCCTGACCCGGAAAATCCGCCGCAAACGCCTTCGGCGCATCCTCGTAAATCGGTTGCAGCGTGATCCCCTCCGGCAACGGGGTCAGCATCTTCTTCTCAAACGGTGCGCCCTTGAGCAACTTCTCCGCCTCAGCCCGCCACTCACCTGGCGCGGGCGGATCAAACTCGTGCAAAAGCCGGGCGGAGGTTGGAGCAGTCATAATGAGTCAGGGTTGGGTTTCAGTTGAGTTCTTCGACCGTAATTTGATGATCAACATCGCCGATCCGGAGTTTGTAGCGCGTCCCAATCCTTGCCGGCAGGGGCACCGCCCCTTTGGCTTCCGGTTGCGCCCGAACCCGCTCACCTCCGGGCACCGCTGTGGCCGACTTCAACAGACCCGCCAATTCCTGAGGAAACATGGCGTGCAGCACTGCATGCTCATCCGACTCAGGCAAGCCGACCGCTGCCAGCTCCGCCCTCAACTCCCCCATCCGGGCCGATAGCCGGTCTGCCGGGCGTTCCCGGATCGGTTCCTGCCCCGTCCGTCGCACCGCCTCTTTCAATAACTCCGGGTCCACGGGCCCCGGCGTCCTTCCATATTTTCCCAAAAGCACATCCATCGCCGGTTGGGACAAATTCTTCCAGCGCCCGAACTTCACATTCAGCATCGCCTGGCTTCCCACAATCTGTGAGGTCGGCGTCACCAAAGGAATATAGCCCAGCGCCTTGCGCACCACCGGCATCTCCGCCAGCACCTCCGCAAACCGATCCATCATCTTCTGCTCAGCCAACTGATTCCGAAAATTACTCAGCATCCCGCCCGGCACCTGATACACCAGCGTATCCGCATCCATCCGCTCATTGGCCGGTGACGTAAACGCCGCCAACTCCCTGTAAACCTCCTCAAAGTGCTGCCGTAACCACGCCAGCTTCTCTTCGTCCATCGACGGGCACCGCGGATGCCCCTCCAGTAGCCGCAACATCCGGATCGTATCCGGCTGGGACGTCCCGTTGGCGAACGGTGCAATCGACACGTCCACCCCATCGGCTCCCGCGTCAATCGCCGCCCGGTACGCACACGCCGCCAGCCCCGCCGTATCGTGGCAGTGCACCACCACTGGCAACCCCACCTCCCGCTTCAACCCCGTCACCAACTCCGCGGCCGCCTTCGGCGTCAGGAGCCCCGCCATATCCTTGATCCCAATCGAGTCACAACCCAAATCCCGCAACTCCCGCCCAAAAGCCACAAACGCCTCCAGCGTATGCACCGGGCTCGTCGTATAACAAATCTCCCCCCGCGCATGTTTCCCACAAGCGTTCACCGTCCGCACCGCCGTCGCCAGGTTTCGCGGATCATTCAACGCATCAAAAATCCGGAACACATCCATCCCCGCTTCCGCTGAACACCGGACAAACGCCTCCACCACATCGTCCGGAAAACTTGTGTACTGCACAATGTTCTGCCCCCGCAACAACATCACATGCGGCGTCCGGGGTGCCGCCTCCTTCAACGCCCGCAACCGGTCAAACGGGTTCTCCCTCAAATATCGCAGACACGCATCAATCACCGCTCCGCCCCACGTTTCCAGCCCCGCAAACCCCATTTCGTCCAACACCGGCACCGCTGGCAACATTTGCCGTGTCGTCATCCGCGTCGCCGCCAGAGACTGATGCCCATCGCGCAACACCGTCTGCGTGAATCCGACCGGAGAAATCATTCCCGGAAATGAGACCACGAGACTCACCCCTAACGCAAGCCAAAGCCAAACCATGCCAAGCGAACAACAACCCGCGAACAGTCCCCTCAATCCCGACCTCCGCGGACCTCCCAAGACTTGTCTACCCCACCGAAAAACCCTACCGAAGTGTGGCACCTCCCCCAACCCCAGCCCCCGCCAATGTCCCACCCCATCTGCTAACTCACCAAAAACGCCGATCTCCTCACTCACCTCCCACTCCGCCATGACCTCCCCCCAACCGAACCCAGACACTTACTGGAAACGCAAACTCGCCGCCTACCTCCACGACCCGCCCGAAAAATGCTACGACTTCGGCCCTCATCACGTCGAACGAGCGCGAGTCCATGCGGACAGTTTTGGCGTTGGTAATCTTTGGAAGCAGCTCGCTCATAATCCGGACTGGTCTGCCGCTGCTGCAGACC
>CALFVM010000190.1 GCA_937928665.1 uncultured Candidatus Methylacidiphilales bacterium | reverse complement strand
CCGGCGACCGTGCAAGCGGTTCAAGAAATCGTTGCGGGAGCAGTTGCTCCCAAGCCTTGATCGGAACTAACGATTACAGCCGCCGTTGTTGCAGGAAGACGTTTTCGGTTTGCGCTCAAAGAACTTCCCGACTTCGTCTTTTGCTTTTGCGCCGGTTTCGACGATAGCGGTTTTGACTTTGTTGGCATCCCAATCGGTGACTCCGTGTTGGCTCGCCACCGCGGCGACGGCCAGGCCAAGGACGCCCATGCCGATGAGCCCGGCGATGGCAAGGAAGCGGTTGAACTTGCTGTAGTCTCCGTCCATATGGAAATTTTAGTCGGCGGAGTCGGAGGAGCAAGTAACAACTTCGTTGCAGCAGGGCTGGAGCGGGGAGGCTGGGGCGAGCCTGGCACGAAGAGCTTGGGCGCGCGGGAGGAGTGCCGGGTCGATCCAATCCGGTTGAAGGAAGCGGTCGTAAACAGCCAGCCGGGGCGTGAGCTGGCAACCGACCTGGGCGGCCTGTTGGCAGTAGCGTTCTTCCGCGGCCCAGGGATGGTCAGGGTTAACCTCGTCGCGGGCCGGCGAGATGCCGCCGAGGTCATCGATGGCGGAGGCAATTTCAGACCAGAAGGGGACGAGGTTGGGCGGTACCTGGACGGGGACGTCGGGGCAACGCTGCCGCCACTCGGCAATGAGATTGAGGAAATCGTCGGGACCGAGCGGATCGGGGACGTGTTGGAGGGGTGAGTGCGCATTGGGGACGAAGGGCTGGAGGAGAATCTCCTGAAGATGTCCGTGGCACTGATGGCTGGTGGCGAGGGCGTCGAGAGATTCAAGCCGGGAGACGGGGGTTTCGCCGAGGCCGAGGAGCAGGCCCGAGGTGAAGGGAATGCGGAGGCGACCGGCGGCATTGAGGGTGGCCAGGCGTCCGGCGGCGCGTTTTTCGGGAGCCCAGGGGTGATCCCGGACGTTTTCGAGCATGAGCCCCATGGAGACGTGGTGGGGCCGGAGGCGGGCGAGTTCAGGCTCGCTGAGGGCACCATAATTGCCGTGGGGGAGGGCGCCGGCGGCGAGGGCACGGTCGGCGATGGCATTGGCCAGGCTGATGAAATCGCTGTGGCTCCGGTGCCCGAGTTCAGCCTTCAGGTGAGGCAGGCGGCCGGGAGCTTCTCCGGAGATGAGAAGAGCTTCGTGAATGTGGCGGAGGCCGATGAGGTGGCAGAGCCGGTCGATTTCGGCTTCCGCGATCCAGCCTTCTCCTTCCGTGCGGAACCCGCAGTAGGCACAGTGCCACGGGCAATCGTGGGTGAGGGTGAAGGTGAGGGAGCGGGAGTAGGTGAGAGGCCGGGGGGACGGCGTCACGGTTCGGCGGTTTCCGGCGGCGGGTTGGTCATGATGTCGAGTGCCCGCAGGCAGGCGACGCGGACTTCGGAAACTTCACGGGAGTTTTGGGCGATGGCTTTGATGCGGTCGGCTGAGGCGGTGTCCCGAAGTTCGCCCAGGCCGATGATGGCGAGGATGCGGACGGAGGCGTTGGGGTCATCGACCAATTCACGGAGGGTTTCAACGGCGGCGGGATCACGAAGACGAATGGTGGCGCGGAGGGCGTCGATGCGTTGGCGGGAATCGGGGTTCCTGGCTTCGTCGAGGAGGATGGGGAGGCCGGTGATGTCGCCAGTGTGCGCGAGGGCAACGGCCGCCATCACGCGGACGGCGGGTTCGGGACGGTGCAGGGCATCGACAAAGGCGGAGCGATTGTCCGGGGTGGCCAATTGTTGGAGAGCCTTCATGGTGTTTTCCCGCACGTAGCGGTCGGGATCGTCGAGGAGGGTGAAGAGTTCCCGGGCGGCGTGGTGATCGCCGACTTTACCGAGGGCGACGGCGGCTTCGGCGCGGACGAACCAGTCGTTGTCTTTCAGGGTGGCGATGAGGACAGGAACGGCCCGAGGATCTTTGATATCGCCGAGGGCGAGGACGGCGGCGTGGCGGACGGATTTTTCGGGATCGGAGGCGGCGCGGATGAGAGCGGGAACCGAGGCGGGGTCTTTGATGAGGCCGAGAGCCTTGGCCGCAACGACGCGCTCGGTGGCGTCGTTCCGGGGGTGAAGGGCGTTTTCGAGGGTTTTGTCCTTGGGATTGACCTCGAGGAGGCGGCGGTAGGCTTCGGCCGCGAAATTGACCTGTTCTGTGCGCAGGAAGAGGTGAACGAAGTGGCGGAGAAGTTTTTCGTTTTTGGGATCTTCGCGCAGCTCACGTTGGAGAAGGTGAAGGGCTTGTTCGTATTTTTTCTCGGCGAGGAGACCATCAACCTCGCGAATGATTTCCTTTTCTTTGCCGCCGCCGCAGGCGACCAGGCAAGCGAGGGCAACCCATGCTGCCAACCGGCCGAAAACACGCATAGCGGAGGGTTATGCCGGAGGCGGGCGGGAGGCGCAAGCCAGTTCCCGGCGGGGGGGGATGAGGATGAAGACGAAAGGGGGGTTATTTTCCGGTGCGAGGTTTGCTGGCGAAGCGGGTGTATTCGCGTTGGAAGATGAGGCCGAGTCGGTCGGTGGGGCCGTTGCGTTGTTTGACGAGGTTGAGGATCATTTCCTGGGCGTAGCCGTGACGGGGGGGAGCGGGGTTGGCTTTGTCCTCGTCGGACTGGGGCTTTTGGGCGGCGGAGAGCATCATGACGACATCGGCATCTTGTTCGATGGAGCCGGATTCGCGAAGGTGGTGGAGGGCGGGCTCGTTGTTGCCTTCGTCGGGTTTGCGGTTGAGCTGGGCGAGGACGATGATGGGGATTTTGAGTTCGAGGGCGAGAGCCTTGATGCCGCGGGAGATTTCGGCGACTTCGACCTGGCGGTTGTCTTTGGCTTTTTCGGAGGTGGAGGTGAGAAGCTGGAGGTAGTCGATGACGATGATGTCGACTTTCTTCTGGTTGTCCTGGCGCAGGCGGCGGGCTTTGGCGCGGAGCTGGTTGATGGAGAGCATGGAGGATTCGTCGATGAAGAGGCGCATGTCGGCGAGTTCCGAGCCGATGTGGTTGAGGCCCATGAGTTCGGCGTCGGAGAGCTGGCCTTTGGTGATTTTATCCATGGCGATGTTGCCGGAGAGGGCGAGGAGGCGGAGCATGAGTTGCTCAGCGGTCATTTCGAGGCTGAAGAAGGCGACGGAGTAGCCTGGGCGAATGTAGCTGTCGGAGGCCATGTCGTAGCGTTCCTTGAGCATGGAAGCGACCATGGAGAGGGCGAGAGCGGTTTTCCCGACGCCGGGTCGGGCGGCCAGGACGATCATTTCGCCGGGTTTGAATCCGCCGGTGAGGTGATCGAGTTCTTCGAAACCGGAGGGGATGCCGGAGCATTTGCCGCGGGATTTGCGCATCCGTTCGATAAGGTTGATGGCGTTGAGGAGGGCGGCCTTGGTGTCGATAATGCCGGCACTGGCTTTGCGGTCGGTGATGGCGAAGATTTGGCTGGCGGCTTCGTCCACAACGCCTTGGACGTCGTGGCCGCGGTCATGGGCCTCGTAGGCAATGCGGGCGCAGGCGTCGAGGAGGCGGCGGAGGGTGGCTTTGTCCTGGACGGTTTTGATGTGGGTGGGGGCGGTGAGGATCGAGACGACGCTGGTGGCAAGGTCCCCGAGGAGGGCGGGGCCACCGATGGCTTCGTCGAGCTTCCGGTCCTTGAGGAAGCCGAGGACGGAGGAGAGATCGATGGGGATGGAGGCCCGGTCCATGTCGAGGAGGGCGCGGAAGAGGGTTTGGTGGGCGGGATTGAAGAAGTCTTCGGGGACGAGCGCTTCGATGGCGAGGGAAAGAACGGTTTGCGGTTGGGCGAGGATGGCGCCGAGGACGGCGGATTCGGCTTCGGGGCTGTGAATGGGTGGGAGGCCTTCGAGTTTGACCTGGATGGGCTGGGCTCGACCGCGGCGGTATTCCTGGGGGGTGGCTTGGGCGATCATGGTGGGGTTCAGTTATGGTGCAAGGCGGTGGGTCGGGAAGAAAAAGGTTGGGATGGGGAAGAAGAAGTTCTGGGTGATTTGGGAAGAAGAGGGTGAGGATGGGGCAATCTGACGCGGGTTTGCCTCGGGGGCGTCATGAAAATGCCCTTGTTCACTGGGTTATTCACAGGGTGTGAATAACTTGAAAAACCTTTGCCGCAGGGACAGAAGGGAACGTAGATTTGCGGATTGGGCGGTGTCATGCGGGTTTTGATTTTAACTTCAAGCACGGGCGGCGGACACGATATGCGGGCAAGGTCATTCGCGGCGTGGGCCGGTCGGGAAGGTTTGCGGGAGCTGGAGTTGGAGGTGGAGAGTCACCAGGCACTGGAGCAGACGTCGCGGGTCTATCAGTTTGGGGTGGGTTTGTATAATTGGATTCAGCGGCATTATCCGAATCTGCATCACCTTTACTTTAACTTTCTGGAGGTGGCCGGGCCGTGTCGGTCCAAGGCTTTTCTCAGGAATGCGGGGTTGTTCCGGGGTTTGTTGGAGACGGTGGAGCCGGAGGTGGTGGTGTCGGTGCATCCTTCGTTGAATCACGCGTTTTTCGAGGTGGCGCGGGATACGCTGGGAGAGAGGCGGGTGCGGTGTGTGACGTATTGCGGGGAGTTGTCGGGCGGGTATGGGTTCAGTCGGCATTGGGTGAATCCGGAGGCCGATTTGTTTGTGGGTGCGGTGGAGGAGACGTGTGAGGCGGCACGTGCTTTAGGGATGGCGGCGGAGCGGACGTGGGCGGGTGGGTTTATGCTGGACCCGAGTTTTTACGGACCGCCGATGGGGGCAGGAGAGAGAGAGGCGTTTGTGCGGGAGTTGGGGTTGGAGCCGGGCCAGCCGATAATTATGTTATCGACGGGCGGGCGAGGGGCGAACAATCACACGGCGTTTTTGCGTGCGTTGGAGGGGTTGCCGAGACCTCCACAGGTGTTGGCGGTGTGCGGGCGTTCGTCGCGGACGCGGGTGGAGGTGAAGCGATGGGCGGGGCGGAGCCGGACAATGCGGGTGAGACCGCTGGGGTTGCGGACGGATATGGCGCGGTTGATGTCGGTATCGTGGGCGGTGGTGGCGCGTGGAGGGACGGGGACAACGAGTGAAACGATCATGGCGGGGGTGCCGCTGATTGTGAATGGGCTTGGCGGGGTGATGCCGCAGGAGCGAATTACGGTGCGGTATTGTCAGGGACACGGGATTGGGCCGGTGGTGCGGAGTGCGGGGGATTTGCGGAAGGTGGTGCGGCGATGGCTGGAAAGTCGGGCTGTCTATGAAGCGGTGCGCTCCGGGGTGCTGGCCGCACGCCCGGAGCATGACCCGGTGGAGTTGTGGAAGAAAGTGGTGGGGGTGGCGTGATCACGGGGGAGAAACTGGCGATGTCAGCGCGGCTTCGGCTGAGGCTGTATGTGGAGGCGGTCGGGGGCGTCTTGCCGGAGGTCAGTGCCGGGGCGGAACGTCCGGTGGCGGTGCGGCTGACGACGGGGGATGGTTTCTGTGGGGAGATCGGTTTTGGGCGGCAAGGGACCGGGGTGCCCTGGGTGCATTTGCATTTTTGGTCGGATGAAACAGCGGCGGGGATGTTCGGACGGCGGTGGTTTTTGCCGCCATTGCCGATGGGAGGCTGGGGTGGGCTGGGTCGCTTGGTCGGGTTTGCCTCGGGGATGGCCGATTTGGGCAAGATGTTGGAGGATGTGGGGACGCGGGAGGAGGCACTTTTGCGTCGGCAGTTTGAGGCGGGTTTGCGGGCGGCGGTGCCGGTGGGGGAATTGGATGAGGCGGGAGGGAAGTTGG
>CALFVM010000189.1 GCA_937928665.1 uncultured Candidatus Methylacidiphilales bacterium | reverse complement strand
GGTGGAGCAGGGTGAAGCAGCCTTGGCGGAAGCGGTGGAAAAACGGGCGTTGCAGACGCGCCCGCCGGCCCGGTTTTCGGAGGCAACGCTTTTGTCGGCGATGGAGAGTGCCGGGAAACTTGTGGAAGACGAGGAGTTGCGCGAAGCGATGGCCGAACGGGGCTTGGGGACTCCGGCGACGCGGGCGGCGATCATTGAGGGATTGCTGGGGGAGAAGTACCTAGAGCGGGTGGGCAAGGAACTGGTGCCGACGCCGAAGGCTTTTTCGCTCTTTGAAGTTTTGGATGCGCTCAAGGTCCAGGCGTTGACCTCGCCGGAGATGACGGGCGAGTGGGAGTATAAGCTCAAGAGGATGGAACGGGGTGAGCTGTCCCGCCCGGCCTTTATGGAGGAGATCGAACGGTTTGCGGAGGATATTGTCGCCAAGGCCAAGGCTTTTCGTGAAGAGGACGTGTCGGCGAAGCCAACCGGAGTCATCGACCCGGCGACCGGCCAGCAGGTGGTGGAAACGCTGCGGGAGTTTCGGACGCCGGACGGTTCCCTGGTGATCCGGAAGGTGATTGGCGGCCGGGCCTTGTCGAGGGATGAGCTGAGGATTTTACTGGCGGACAAAGTCATCGGGCCCCTGGACGGGTTTAAGAGCCGGTTCGGGAAGACGTTCAGTGCCGTGATCAAGCTCTCGCCGGAGGGCGAGATCAAGCTGGACTGGGGAAGCGCGGGAGCATCGTCGGCGGAAGAAACCGCGGAAGTCCTGCGGGGTGAACCCGTCGGAGTTTGCCCGCTGGATGGCGGGCGGGTGTTGGAGACGGCAACCAACTATGCGTGTGAATTCAGTCTGGGGGAGGAGCCGAAGTGCGGTTTCCGTTTTGGCAAACGGATTTTGGGCCAGGACATTCCGCGAGAGCAGGCGGTCAAGGTGTTGGCGGAAGGAAAGAGTGATCTGATCAAAGGGTTTATCTCCAATAAAACCCGTCGCCCGTTTGACGCGTTCCTCAAGCTGGAAGTGACCGGCACGGGCAAGAATAAAACGGCCAAAGTTGGCTTTGAGTTTCCGCCGCGGGAACCTCGGGCGGCGAAAGGGAAAGGCGGGCGGAAGCGGAAAGCGGCTGCCCCGGCCGCTTGATGGGCGGGCGCACCGGAGCGGGAAAAATCCCGGGGGTCGGCTCCAGAGCGGGTGCCGAACCGAAGCCGGCAACGGAGTGGCTGGAACCGCCGGATTGGCCGGGGTTGTTTCTCGAGTATCTCAGCGGGGTGCGGTCGATGTCGGCCTACACGGTGCGAAACTATGCGGCGGCACTGCGCCGGGTTTGCGGGGCGTTTCCGGGCAAACGGTGGGATCAGTTGGGCACGGATGAGTTCCGACGGTTTCTCTACCGGCTGTCGGTGGATGGCAAACTTTCGGCAGCGTCCCTGCGGCTGCAATTTTCCGCGCTGCGATCCTTTTACAAGTTTTTGGGGCGTCGCGGTTTGGTGGCCGAGGGTCTGTTTACGGGGTTGAAGTTACCCGCGCCGGGGCGTCGGCTACCGCAGCATTTGACCGTGGGCCAGATGGCGGAGTTGCTGGACGCACCCTTGCGTTTGCTGGATCCCGGTGCGCCGAAACGGCGGGGGAAAGGGCTAGCGCGATGGCAGGTTTTGCGGGATGCGGCTATCCTTGAATTGTTTTATAGTGCCGGGCTCCGGTTGCAGGAGTTGGTCGATTTGAACGATGGGGAGGTGGATTTGCGGAGCTTGGCGTTGCGGGTGGTCGGCAAAGGGAAAAAGGAGCGGATGGTGATTTTGGGGGAACCGGCGGCTGCGGCCTACCGGCGGTATCGGGCGGAACTGCCGACAAAGATGGGTGGGGAGGCGGCGTTTGTGGGGCCGGGAGGCAGGCGGCTGACCCCGCGGGCGGTGCAACTGATGCTTAAACGTTATCTGGCGTTGGCCGGGCTTGACCGAAGCCTGAGCCCGCACAAGCTCCGGCATACCTTTGCCACTCATATGCTGGATGGGGGAGCGGATCTCCGGGCACTGCAGGAGTTGCTGGGTCACGCCAGCCTGGGCACGACCCAGATTTACACCCAGGTGAGTGCGGAGCGGTTACGCCGGGCCTACGACGAGGCTCATCCCCGGGCATGAAACGACTTATTCTTCAGTTTTTCTACAACCTCGCATTCACGGGAGCGTTTGCCCTGACATGGCCTTACTTCACGTGGCGGTTGTGGCGGCGAGGCCGGTTTTGGGAGGCCTTTGCCGAGCGGGTGGGTTGGTATTCGCCCGAGTTGAAAGAGAAGCTGACAGGGCTGGACCGGCCGGTTTGGATTCATGCGGTGAGCGTGGGCGAGATGATGATTGCGCGGGTTCTCCTGGCCGAGCTGCGGCGGTTGCGACCGGAGCAGGCGGTGGTGTTGACGACGACAACCCAGACGGGGCGTCATGTGGGCGCGTCGCTGGTGGATGAGCGGACGCTGCTTCTCTACAACCCGACCGATTTTCTGTTGTCGGTCGCCCGGGCGTTTGATGCGATCCGTCCCTCGATGCTGGTGTTGGTGGAGCAGGAAATTTGGCCGAACTACATCTGGAGTGCGAGGCGGCGGGGTGTGCCGGTCTGGCTGGTCAATGCGCGGTTATCGCGGCGTTCTTTCCAGAGGTTCCGCCGGTTCCGGTCGGTGACCGAGCCGCTCCTGCGCGGGATTGAATGGGTTTGTTTGCAGCATGAGGCGGACCGGGCGCGATTTGCGGAGATCGGGTTTCGGAGCGAATGCCTGGCCGTCGCCGGGAGCATGAAGTTTGATGTGGCGGAGGGTGGCAAATTTGATCCGACGCTGGCGGAAGCAGTGCGGGCGGAACTGGGCTGGTCTGCGGGAGATCCGGTTCTGCTGGTGGGAAGTTCGCATCCGGGCGAGGAGGCTCTGTTGCTGGATATGTTCCACGCGTTACGTCGGGAATTTCCTGATTTGCGGATGGTGCTGGCACCCCGGCACTTTGAGCGGGCGGGCAAAGTGCACGCGTTGGTGCGAGAGGCCGGTTGGCGCGTGGTCCGCCGTTCCGCGCTCGGCCAGACTGACAGGCCGGCGGAGGGGTGGGAGGTCATGGTCCTTGACACCACAGGCGAACTGAGTTCGCTCTATCCTTTGGGGTCAGTCAACGTCATCGGGAAAAGCATTGTGGGCAAGGGGGGGCAAAACTTCATCGAAGCAGCCCGGTGCGGGCGACCCGTGGTGGTTGGGCCGCACATGGCGAATTTCGAAAGTCTGGTGGCACTTTTCCGGGCCGGGGACGGAATTGTGCAGGTGGAGAACTCTTTTGAATTGTTCCAAACTCTGCGTGAGCTGTTGGGACGGGCGGAGGAAGCGGCCCGGCTGGGGGCGCGGGCGCGTGAGATTTATCTGGCCAACCTGGGTGCCGGGAGGGCGACGGCCGAGATGATGGCAGCGACGCTCGGGGCCATGGAATCGTGCGGGGATTCCGGATTGAAATCCGGCCCGGCACCTTCAATCTGACAATCCATGCCGAAGGTCGCCTACGTTCAGTTCACTTGGGACCTGTCCCGTTTCCTGTTTCCCGCAGAAGTGCCCAAGGCACTCGGTGAAATCCGGGAGGCGGCCAAGACCGAAGCGGAGAAGGTGTGGACTGTGGTGGAGCGTTCGGTGTTGGCCGACCCGGCATGGAGTGTCGGGTTGAAGACCCGGCTTAAGGAATTGCGGCCGGTGGTGTTTGACGGGATGGAATCGGGCAAAGCAACTTTTTTGGTCATTCATTCCGGGGAACGATTTATTGGCGCGTCGGGTTTGGTGGCCGATGTCGGGGCGGCCCGCCAGCTGGTGACGGGGATTCATATCGTCAGCGAATTCCGGTGCCGTGGTCAGGGGACCCACCTCTTGGCCGGCTCGCTGGTGTGGCTGAAGGAAAAGGGATTAGCCGAGGCCGCTGTGATCACGAAAGCGGGTATCGCAGCAGAAAAATATCTCTACAAAAAGTTCGGCGGAAAGTCGGCGCCGATTGAGAACGTGCCCGCGCTGCCGAAATTTTCCCGGAAATGAGCACCCGCCAACCGGCCCGTTCGGACGCTCCTTATGACCTGGTGGTCGTGGGGGGAGGCAGTGCCGGTTACGCGGCGGCGCGCACGGGAGTTTCGCTCGGGCTGAAGACGGCGGTGGTTGACGGGGCGGATCGGCTGGGCGGTTTATGCATTCTCCGCGGCTGTATGCCGACCAAGACGCTGCTGGAGTCAGCCCACCGGATGCATGAGATCGCCCGGGCCGGCGAGTTCGGCCTACGGGTGGGTCGTCCCAAGGCGGATGTGCCGGCCATTGTCCGGAGGAAGGACCGGCTTATTGCGGAGTTTGCGGACTATCGGCGTGGTCAACTGGAACGGGGTTCATTCGACCTCCACCGGGGCACCGCCCGGTTCACCGGGCCGCACGTTCTTGCGGTGACGCGGGGAAAAAAGGTTTGGGAGGTGCGAGGGAAAACCTTTGTCATCGCCGCCGGATCGGAAGTCGCTATCCCCGAGGT
>CALFVM010000188.1 GCA_937928665.1 uncultured Candidatus Methylacidiphilales bacterium | reverse complement strand
TCCGCTGTGGCTGCTCGGAGGGGTCCTGGCTTTATTGGGCGGAGGTGCCTTTTGGTTGTTTTCCTTATCGCAAAGCGGAAAGTCCGATGAGGATGTCCAGCGTGAGGTCGCGCGAATGCTAAAAGAGAATCCGGAGGCGGAAGTTCTCGGGCTGGTTCCAGACGAAAAAAAAAAGTAAGCCCAACTCCTCCAGAGGCGAAGACTCCGGCGGGGAAGGTTGCGGAATCCGCTCAACGATTGGCTCCCGTTCCCCCGAAGGCACCTGCTCAACCTGCTCAGATTCCCCCGCCCAAGGAACCGCCGCCGGTGCCGCGGTCTGAGCCGACGGTTCCGGAAGATTCGCCGCGGCCACGCCCACCGCCGTCGCCTTCTCCTCCACCGGCACCGACCATGTCGGCTCCCACGCCTCCGATGCCTGTTCCTACGCCTCCGACACCGACCGTTCCCGTTCCGGAGGTTCGAAGGGCTTTGCCCGTTGGGGAGGAGACGCCCGCCGGCGCGCCCAATTCGCGACGGGAGTTGGCGGAGTGGCAGATTCAGTTGGAGCGGCGGCACTTTGCTTCGGGGACGATTGACGGGGATTGGGGCATGCGGAGCCGTCGGGCACTCCGACAGTTTCAGTTGGCCGAGGGGCTGCCCCCGACAGGGGAGTTGGACTTGGCAACGCGGAGGAGGCTGGATCGTCCGGTGGAACCATTTATCGAATATACGGTGACCGCATCTGACATGGCGTTGGTGGATCCAACACCGGCCTCGTTTTTGGAAAAGTCGCGCAAGACATTCCTCGGGTATAACAGCGGAATCGACATGATTTCGGAGAAGTTTCATAGCCGCGCGGAGTTTATCCGTTGGCTGAACCCCGGATTGGGGGAAGTGAGAGCGGGCACGCGGCTGACGGTGCCGAATCCAGAGCCGGCAGCGCCCTTGCGCCCGGCGCGCTCCATCACGATTCTGATGGGGGAGACGACGATGATTGTTTATGGGGATGGGGGCCGTCCGGTGGCGGTGTTTCCGTGCTCGATCGCCCGGAACAAGGATAAGCGGCCAGAGGGGGAATTGCGGGTGGTCAATGTGGTGCCCGATCCGAATTACACGTTTAATCCGGAGGTGCTCCGCGAGGCGGCGCAGAAGGAGGGCATTACGCGACGGTTGATTCTGCCGCCTGGGCCGAGGAATCCAGTGGGGGTGGCGTGGATTGGGCTTTCCCTGCCGGGTTATGGCATCCATGGAACGCCAGAACCGACGGCGATTTCCCGGACGGGCTCGTTGGGATGCTTTCGCCTCGCCAATTGGAATGCGCGAAAACTGCTGCGCATGGTTCGGCCCGGGGTTCTTGTGACCGTGGTTCCCTCATCGGAATGAATCATGGCAGACTCGGACGAAAAAGCGGGGGTGAAGGAGCCGGGAGTTCCGGGGAGCCGGTGGCGAAGAGCTTTGGGGTGGATGGCGACGGGGGCAGGGGCCGGTGCGTTGTTGGGATATGTCCTGGCATGGTCCGGGGTGACCGGACCTTTGGACGGAGCCTGGAACGATTGGCTCCAATCCATGCCGGGGACAGCGCATCCTGCGGCCTCGCCTCTGGTTCATGTGGCGGTGCGGGATTTGGGGGATGAGGGTTGGCCGTTGTCGCGGCTGGATGTGACGCTGGTGGTCCATGCCGTGAACCGGCACCGGCCCAAGGTCCTGGCCATGGAGTTACCGCTGCATGGCGGAGATACGTTTTTCCCGAGTTACGACGCGCAACTGGGAGGGTTGTTGGATCGTTCGGGACTGGTGACGTTAGCCGTGGGTCTGACGGGGGAGCCGGAACGGGAGACCTGGGACGATTGGGCCGCTCCTGTGCTGCCGGAGGGTGTGGTGGAGTCTGCGGCCCGTTTTCCAGGTTTGCTTCCGCCCCTGCCCGTTTTCCGGAGTAATGCCAGTCCGGGGGGCGGGATTCTTCTACCGGATCGGGGTGGGGTGGTTCGGCGGGTGCCTCTGTTCTTTCGTGTAGGCAGGGATTGGATGCCGTCGTTTCCGCTTCAAGTTGTTGCCCAGTATTGGGGAGTCCACTGGCCGGCGACCCGGCGGAGTGCGAATGGCCGGTTGATTCTGGCGGGGCCGGACGGGAAAGCCCTTGCGGAGCTGCCGGTGGATGGAGCCGGGATGGTGCCTGTCCGGCTGGACCCGCTGCCGCCGGGACAGGAGGTTGAGTTTCGGACAGCCATTCTGGCTTCAGAGCAAATGATCACCGATGAGGTGCCGGTCTTCAATCTGGGGCTGGCTCAGGGCAAAATTGTGCTGCTCAGCCGGGCACATCCTGAGGCGGGTCCCGTCTATCGGACAGCCTTTGGACCTCTGCCGATTGGGGATATTCAGGCCCGCATGATCCACGCGTTATTGGCGGGGGCGTTTCTACGGGAGATTCCGGGCTGGCTCACTCTTCTTGCCTTCCTGGGGGCGGGGGTGTTGGGCGCAGGAGTGGGGAGTCTGCAAAATTTCTGGGTGTCGGCAGCGGTGCTCATCGTCATGGGCACCATTCTGGGAGCTGTTTCGTTTGTGAGCCTCGACGCGGGTGGCTGGTTGGTACCCTGGGTCAGTCTCGCCCTCTCTATCTTGGGGAGTTGGGCGTTGGTCCGGGTAACGCTCAGGCCGGTTGACCGAGAATAAGCCGGGTTACGCGGAGGAGCTGTTCGATCTTGAACGGCTTCTGCAGAACGGTCACCGGACCGCAGGCCAGAATTTTTTCCAGGCTCTGGACGGTGGAGAACCCGGTCATGATGACCACATGAAGGTCCGGCTGGAGGTCGGTGGCTTTCTCGAATAGGTCTTCGCCGGAAATATCGGGGAGGTGCAGGTCGAGAAACATCAGGTCGTAGGAGGCTTTTCCAAGCGCATCCAGAGCGGCGTTGCCAGAGGAGGCACTATCGGGGCGGTAGCCTTTGCTGGACAGGGCCATTTGGAGCAGGTCGAGGATTTCCTGCTGGTCATCGACCACGAGGATCTTGGCTTCAGCTTGGCCATT
>CALFVM010000187.1 GCA_937928665.1 uncultured Candidatus Methylacidiphilales bacterium | reverse complement strand
GGCGGGGAGCGGGGTGGGGCGGTGGTGGATTACCGGGTGGGTGGACGGGATGTGCAGGTGGGGACCCGGCCGGGGCCGGGGAACAGCATTGGCCTGCAATTGGAGCGGAGTGCGGTGACGCGGAATGCGCGGGCGACGAGTTTTTTGGTGGTGCAGAGTGGGCAGAGTGCTTCGATTGAGGTGGGTCAACGGGTGCCGTTTGTGGATTATTTTTATCGGTATGCGTTCGGGCTTGGTTTGGTGCCGGCCGAGGTTCGGTGGGAGGCGGTGGGGACGCAGATGGCGGTGCGTCCAACGGTGGAAGGACAGACAGTGCTGGTGGACGTGGTTCCGGTGATCCGTGCTCTGGCTGGAGGGCGTTGGCAGACGGTGGAGGTACGGACGTTGGCGACGATGGTGCGGGTGGCCAATGGGGTGCCGGTGCAGATTGGAGGGTTCCAAGGGGCAGGGGATGAGTTCAACCGGAACTTTTTCAGCGGGGTTTCGTCGCGCGGGGACCGGCTGAGTTCGACGTTTACGCTGACCGCAACGGTGCTGCCATGATGAAGCGGGTGGCGATGACGGGAGGAGTGGCCTGCGGGAAGAGCATGGTCTCGGAGATGCTGGCGCGGCGTGGCTGGCATGTGATTGAGACGGACCGGCTGGCGCACCGGGCCTATGAACCGGGGAGTGAGGTGCAAAAAAAAATCGTTGACGCGTTCGGGAGTGGGGTTCTAAATGCTGACGGTTCGATCAACCGCGCCGTCCTGGGCGACGTTGTCTTCTCCAATGCCGAGCTGCTCGGATTGCTTAATTCAATTGTTCATCCATGGGTGCGTGCGGAGTGGCAGAACCAACTGGACAGGCAGAGCCGGGAGAAACCTGGTCAGCCGTCGGTCGTGGTGATCCCTCTCTTGTTTGAAACGGGAGCGGAAGTGTTTTTCGACAGGATCATCGGCGTCGGATGTCCCGAACCCCTGCAGCGGGAGCGTATGCGGAGGCGAGGGCTGGACGAGGAATCGATCCGGCGGCGTCTTAGTGCCCAGTTGCCCTTGGAAACAAAATTGAACCTGACCCACATAGTGATTTGGAATAGCGGGAGCCTGGCGTTTTTGGAACGTCAGGCTGATGCTGCTGCCCGGTCACTCTCCTGAGCCTTTGGCTCTTTCTTCCCCCTATGTCCAACGAAGATGATTACCGCCCGGGCGAAGCCGCGTCCGGAGAAAGCAAGCGTTCCGAAGCGTTACCCACGGAGGGTAGCCACCGTGAAGACGGGGGTGGCAACCGCCAGAATGGAGGGGGGCGTCGGTTCGGTCGGCGCAATCGCCGGTTTGGGCGACGTTTTCGGTCCGGGAGCCGCCCGGATGATGGGTTGCCCCAAGATGATCCCGAAGGAGATGAGGCGGGCGGCGGGGAAGCGATGGAGGATCGTGGCGGGGAGAGCGGAGAGCCGGTGCAGGTGACACCAGGCCGGGAACTGCACCTCACCAAGCTGCAGCAGATGGGCATTCATGATTTGAATGATCTGGCCCATGAGTTTCTCATCGACAACACGGCGACCTTGCGGAAGCACGAGCTGATTTTCGAGATTCTTCGGCGCAATGCCCGCGGCCAGGGTCGAATGTTCGGGGAGGGTGTGTTGGAGATTTTGCCGGAGCAATACGGCTTTCTCCGGCTGCCGGCGTATAATTACATGCCTTGTCCGGAAGATATTTATGTGTCACCGAACCAGATTCGGCGATACGGGCTGAAGCGCGGGGACACCGTGAGCGGGGAGATCCGTGCGCCGCGGGAGAAGGAGCGTTATTTCGCGCTGACCTCGGTGGATACGATTGGGGGAGAGAACCCGGAAGAGGCGAAGAAGTACATCCACTTTGACAATCTGACGCCCCTGTTCCCGAACCGGCGGATTATGCTGGAAATCGCGGATAAGAAGGAACTGGCCATGCGGGCGGTGGATTTGATAACGCCGATTGGATTTGGCCAACGGGGTCTGATTGTGGCACCGCCACGGACCGGGAAGACCGTCTTGATGCAGAAGATTGCCAATTCGGTGGCGGCCAATCATCCGGAGGCGCATCTGATTGTGTTGCTGATTGATGAGCGGCCCGAGGAAGTCACCGACATGAAGCGGTCGGTCCGGGGCGAAGTGATTGCCTCGACCTTCGATGAGGCGGCCGACCGGCATGTGCAAGTGGCGGAGATGGTGATTGAGCGGGCCAAACGGCTAGCGGAGCGCGGGACGGATGTGATTATTCTGTTGGACAGCATCACCCGGCTGGCCCGGGCCTACAACACGCTCCAGCCGCACTCGGGGAAGATTCTGTCCGGGGGCGTGGATGCGAACGCGCTGCACAAACCGCGTCGGTTCTTTGCCGCTGCCCGAAATTTGGAAGAGGGGGGCAGCCTGACGATTATTGCCACCGCTCTGGTGGACACGGGAAGCAAGATGGATGAGGTTATCTTTGAGGAGTTCAAGGGAACGGGGAACATGGAGATCCATCTGGACCGGGCGTTGGTGGACAAGCGGGTTTATCCGGCGGTGAACATTCCGAAATCAGGGACACGGAAAGAGGAATTGCTCTATCACGCGGACGAGATGCCGCGGATCCACATTTTGCGCCGGGCCATGACCTCACTGCCCCCGGTGGAAGCGATGGAGCTGACGCTAGAGCGGTTGAAGAAGACGAAGAACAACGTCGAGTTCCTGCTGTCCATGAATCTTAAGGAATAAGGGAGAGCTTTCCCGGGTGCCCGGTCCGGGCTTCGGAAACGGACCGGGCCGGGTTGGCTTGGAGTTTTCAGACGGTTGCTGCGAGAGGGGTGATGGTTGGCCGTCAGGGAAAAGGGTGGACTTGAGGCAGGGGCGGGTGGTTCTCTTGGCGACGTGATTGGATTGGTGGGTCAGGTGGGTCGGTTGGCACTCTCTGTCATGAGGACAGGGGGGCAGCTTTCTTTTTTATGCGGGGATCTGGCCCGTTGTCTATTGCGTTACCCGATCCGGTGGGGATTGGTTTTGCAGCAGATTGTGTTTATCGGGGTGCGTTCCCAGCTGGTCGTTGCGGTGACCGGGGCGTTTACCGGTGCGGTGTTTGCGGCGCAGGTCCATTATCAGTTTGCCCGGCTGGGGATGGAATCGGCGACGGGCCCGACAGTGGCGGTGGCGATGTGCCGGGAGTTGGCGGCGGTGATTTGTTCGCTCCTCCTGGCGGGCCGGGTGGGTGCGGCGATGGCGGCGGAAATTTCATCGATGAAGCTGTCCGACCAGCTTGATGCGCTCCGTTCGTTCGGGGTGTACCCGACGGAGTCTTTGGTAGTGCCGCGATTTTTGGCGATGCTGGTGGCGGCACCGATTCTGACGGCTTTGGCACTGGTGGTCGGGGTGGCTTGTGCGTATGTTGTGGCGGTACCGATTTTGGGGGTGGACGGAGCTTATTACTGGGACAATACGCAAAAGTTCACCGAGCTGGCCGATGTGGGGATTGCGCTCTCCAAGGGGTTGCTGTTCGGGCTGATCATTGTGGTGATTTCCTGCCACCGGGGTTTGTATGCGGAGCGGAGTTCGTTCGGAGTCGGGAGTGCAACGACCGAAGCGGTGGTCAACTCGTGTTTGGGGATTCTGATTTCGAACTTCTTCTTCACCTTCATTCTGAACAATTTATTTTTGGGGAACTGATGCTGAAGGTGGTCAACTTGCACAAATCGATCGGGGGGCAGCGGATTCTGCGCGGGATCGATTTGGAGGTGAAAGCGGGAGAGAACGTCGTGATTATTGGGAAAAGCGGCGGGGGCAAGAGTGTGCTCCTGCGGCACCTGATCGGGCTGCTGCAGCCGGACGAGGGAGCGGTTTTTTTTGAGGGAAAGAACATTGTGGGACTGGGGGATGAAGCTCTGAGTCCGGTGCGACGGAAGATTGGGATGTTGTTCCAGAACGGAGCCCTGTTTGATTCTTTCACGGTGGAGGAGAATCTGGCGTTTCCATTGTT
>CALFVM010000186.1 GCA_937928665.1 uncultured Candidatus Methylacidiphilales bacterium | reverse complement strand
CGTTTCCCCGTGCGACGCCTCGGTGCACCCGTTTTCCGACCCGTCGGCTTGGTTGTCTTTTTCCTCGGCGCAGGCACGGCAGAGCGTGGCACAGCAAGCCGTTCATGACAAGCGGAAGTCCTTTCTTCCCCGACACGTTGTGTCATAGTTTCAGAATGTCTTCCATTGCCACCCGAACCGGAGATGACGGTTCCACTGCCCTCCTTTTTGGCCGACGCGTTCGCAAAGACGACCCCAGGGTCGAGGCTTACGGAACCGTGGACGAGCTGAGTTCCGCCCTCGGGCTGGCCCGGGCCACGGCTCGCGACCCCTGGGTGGCCTCCACTCTCCTTGCCATCCAGAAAGATTTGGTGGCGGTCATGGGCCATTTAGCGGTGGCGGAAGAGGACCGGGAACGTTATTTGAAGTCCAAATTACCCAAAGTCGAACCCACCATGCTGGACCGGCTCGACCAAGCCGTAGCCCGCCTGGAAAGCCAGGGCTTAACTTTCGACGGCTGGGCCACGCCTGGTGCCACTCTCCACGCCGCTGCCCTCGACCTCGCCCGGTCCATCTGTCGCCGCGCCGAACGGCGTATCTCCGGGCTAGACTCTAACGATGGAGACTATACGCTTCGCATCATGAACCGGCTTTCTGACACGCTCTGGCTTATGGCGCGATTAGAAGAGAATCAATTGTAATCGCACTTTTTATCTTGATATCGCTAGACAATGGCGTATTAGAATTGTGTCATAAAGGACGAGACATCGTTTCAATGCGCAGACACTTTTCCTTCAATGCAGACCGGGGCCACCTTTCCATTTAAAGAAGTCTTGCAGCACTTTTCCCAAACCGGCAGGACCGGACAATTCTGTGTCCGCCAAGGTTCGGAAGCCGGAGAAATTTTTCTCTCCAATGGGATGGCCGTGTTTACGGCGACGCCTTCCCGAATCGGCGAGGCGGCCTTCCTCGAAATCCTCTCGTGGCCTTCGGTAACTTACACTTGGGTTGATGGCCAGCGGACGCCCTCGGTGAACATGACGCGGAGCGTCGAGGAACTCCTCGTCCAGCACATCATTCAGGAGAGTGCCCCGAAAACCAATCCGAACAGTCCGACGGCGACCAGTCCGCTTAAGCCCGTCCACCTGCTCAACCCGAATCCGAACACGGAAACGCGGTCCATCGCCCAAAACAACATCTACATCGTCAGCTTGGATATCGCCAGCACGGAGCTGGCACCATTCACCTACGTCATCAAGAGCAACCAGGTCCGGGTCGGGCGGGAAGCCGATAATGACCTGCCTCTGCCCGACACCTCGGTCTCCCGCCGTCACGCCCTCTTGGTTGTCGCCCAAGACAGTCTGCTCCTGCGCGACCTCGGTTCCAAAAACGGCTGCTTTATTGATGGACAACCCGTCACCTCGGGCATCGCCAAGGGCGGCCAGATCGTCAGCTTTGGCGAAGTCAATTGCCGGGTCCAGGTCACCGTCGTTCCCCGCGGCAATTCTGCTGCCGTTCCGGCCAAGACCTGAATCGCCCCGTGCCGCGCGTTTCCGCAACGCTGCCAAGCGCATCGGTCTCACCTTCCTTCCTTGAATCCGAACCGATCCGGGCCGACACTCTCCGCCCAGTGACCGAAGCCAACCCCCTCCCCTTTCTTGTCCGTGTCGGCAAGTTTGTCCGGTTTTCTCACACGGTCTTCGCTCTTCCGTTTGCCCTGATCACCATGGCATTGGCTGCCGACGGCTGGCCCGGCTGGTCCATCTTTGGATGGATTCTCGTTTGCATGGTCTCGGCCCGAACCGCCGCGATGGCCTTCAATCGACTGGCCGACTGGGAAATCGACAAACTCAACCCCCGCACTGCGGACCGGCACCGGCTCATTGGAAAACCGGTCGCACGCGCCCTGGTCCTGGTGTCGGTCGCTCTCTTCGCTTTCGCCTGCTGGAACCTCAACACGCTTTGTCTAGTCCTCTCCCCGCTTGCCCTTTTCCTCATCTTTTTTTACTCCATCACCAAGCGCTTTTCCTCCTTCACCCACTTTTTCCTTGGTCTCGCCCTGGCCGCTGCTCCCATGGGCGCCTGGGCTGCGGTCCGCGGCGATCTTTCCTCCCCGGTTCCCTGGCTTTTTGCCCTGGCCGTTCTCCTCTGGGTCGCCGGGTTTGACCTGATCTACAGCACGCTGGACGCCGACTTTGACCGCACGGCCGGCCTGAAAAGTGTCCCGGCCACCTATGGCGTCCGAACCGCCCTGGCTCTTGCCCCCGTGCTCCACGTCGCCAGTGCCGTAGTTCTCGGCCTTGCCGGCTGGGCCGCGGATTTAGGCTGGCCCTATGCCGTCGCCTGGGTGCTCGCTTGCGCCGGTCTGTGGCTGGAGCACCGCTGGGCACGAACGGGCGACCTTGTCCAAACCAACCGCGCATTTTTCCACGTCAACGCCTTCGTCGGGCTTGTCCTCCTGTCGGGCGTCCTGGCAGGTCTAACCCTCGCTCGTTCATGAAACACATTCTTAATATCGGCTCCCTCAACCTCGACTTCGTTTACCGGGTTCCTCACTTCGTCCAGCCAGGGGAATCCTTAGCTGTCTCCGTGCTCCACCGGGGCCCCGGCGGTAAAGGCCTCAACCAGTCCATCGCCGCCGCACGCGCAGGCGCCACTGTCCGGCACGCGGGCAAGATTGGGCGGGACGGAGATCTTCTACGGAACGTCCTCTTGGCGGACGGCATTGACGTTTCCCACCTTCACGAAACCGACCAACCAACCGGTCACGCCATCATTCAGGTCAACGATGCCGGAGAGAATGCCATCCTTATCTTTCCCGGCGCGAACCGGACGTTGACCGAATCCGATATTTTCGGTGCCTTTGACGGGTTCGGCCCAGGCGACATCCTCCTCGTGCAGAACGAGGTCAACCATGTTGACCAAATTCTCACTGTCGGTCGGGACCGGGGACTCCGCGTCATCTTCAATCCTTCCCCAGTCGACCCGGCCTCGGCCAGCCTGCCCCTCGACACCGTCTCGGTTTTGGTCTGTAACGAAATCGAGGGCAGCACTCTCAGCGGCGGGAATCACCCGGAAACGATCCTCGAAATCCTCGCCCAACGCCTGCCGGAAACCGACATCATTCTGACGCTTGGGTCCCGCGGATGTCGTGGGATCGGCCCGGGGGGCAAATGGGAGCTCGATGCCAAGCCGGTCGATGTCGTTGACACCACGGCCGCAGGGGACACCTTCGTCGGCTACCTCGCGGCCGGACTCGCGGCCGGATGGCCGATCACGGACGCGGCCAAACGGGCCAACGCCGCCGCCGCCCTGACCGTTGGTCGACCCGGTGCAGCCGATTCCATTCCCCAGGCGGCAGAGCTTGACGCTTGAGCCTCCCAGACGCATCCTTTCCGCTCATCGCCGGAGTAGCTCAGCGGTAGAGCAACTGATTCGTAATCAGTAGGTCGTGGGTTCAATCCCCATCTCCGGCTCAGGCTGATTCCCCCGCTTGACGGGGCCTCAACTTCCGATTCCATTACACTCATGCTCACGCTCACCCCGGCTGCCATTGATTACTTGCGCGAACTTATCCCCGCCGCCGACCGGGACCGTCTCGGGCTCCGAATCTTTGTCGAAAAAGGGGGCTGTTCCGGCTGGTCCTACGGCATGACCGTAGCCGCGCCAGAGGCTACCGATACCGCCCTCGCCTTTGACGACGCACGCGTTTTTGTCGATGCGGAAAGCAGCAAGCTCCTGGTCGGCTGCGAGATTGATTTCGAAGATTCCCTCACCAGCACCGGCTTCAAAATTCGGAATCCAAACGCCAAACAAACCTGCGGCTGCGGGACTTCCTTCGAGGCTTGATCGCCCCCGTGTGACCGCCGCATCCATTGCCCGCGAACTCCTCGGGCCCGGCTGGTCAGTCTTTCGCCGCTTCTGGCTTGCCTTTGTCCTCATCAACTCCGGCGCGATTTTCCTCGTCGTCGCCTATTACACAATCCCGGCGGTCGCCACCGGATGTGATGCCGTGGCTGCCCTGAAGGAACAACTCGGGCTCCTGTTCATCGTCGTCCTGAATCCGATCGCCGCCGGAGTCGTCCCGGAGATCTTCCGCCAAATGACCGGCCGCGGTGACTGTTGGAACCGCGCTTACGCCGCCGAGTTCGCCTACCTCCTCGCCGTCTTTGCTTTCACCGGCATCCTGGTTGATCTTTTCTATCGCGGACAGGCCGCCCTTTTCGGGGACCAGCCCGACCTCGCCACCGTCGCCACCAAAGTCCTTGTCGATCAGTTCCTATTCACTCCGTTCCTTGCTCAACCCCTCGGGGTCAGCCTTATCTTCCTCTACCGCGTCCGGTTCAACCTCGTCCGCCTCACTCAGGCCTGGAGTTCCGGCTTCTACCGGCGCGCTGTCCTTCCTCTCATCGTCCCCGGCTGGCTCTTTTGGTTCCCAATGACCGCCTGCATCTACTCCCTTCCTTCCAATCTCCAAATCCCTCTCTTTCTCTTCGGCATCGCCGCCTGGAGCCTGATCTTCGTCGCCCTCGCCCGCCAGCAGACCAACCCCCACCATGCCATGGATGGATAGCCTCCTGATCCCAAGCTGATAACCTGAAATAATGTTGTCCGTCGCCGCGCTTTCCCTCCTCCCCCTTCTGACCATCGGCTCTCCTGAAACCGTTGCCTACGCCGATGGCCCGGGCCTCTCTATCGTCAACCCAGCCGGGACAATCCTCCGGATCGGTCCCGAGGCCTGGGGACCCGGATGGGCTCATTCCGGAATGAGCGGCAAAATCAACGCGGACAACGGTCGCGGCACCGGCACCTTCTCCGGCAAACTCTCCAAAACGGATGCCCCGTTCACCCTCGATGTCGCCCTGAGCCGGGACGCTAACACCGCGCGGGTTGATTACACCCTACGCTTTCCTGACGCCACCGATCTCACCCTCTTCGTCGCCCAAATTCAGTTCGGTGCCCAGCTCAACGGCTCGAAGATTAGCTTGATTGACGCCGGTCAACCTAAAGAAGAATCCCTCCCTATCGACCGTCGCGGCCTTGGCCAGGCCGTTTCCGAACTTCGCCTCACCGCTCCCAACGGTAGTCAAACCCTCCTCCGCCTCGATCCTCCAGCCGAAATCACCTCAGACAACGCCCTCCGGCTTGTCCTTGCCAAAGACAAAGTTCCAGCCGGAGCTGAGGTTAAACAGACCATCCTGGTGGAACTGCCGGCCGACGCCGCATTTTACCCGACTTCTTCTAAAGTTCCCTCCCCAGCCAACTGGGACCAGTGGTTTGAATGGAAAGGCACCGGGCAGATTCCCACCGACAGTGCCCTAAGCATGGACGCATGGCTCGATGGCCCGGCTGGAAAATACGGACGTATCACCCGCCAGGGCGACAGTCTCCTCCGCAACGGCCAACCCGCCTCCTTCTGGGGAATCAACGTCTGCTTTGCCGCCACCGCGCCCGAAAAAGCCCTCGCCGATCGGCGCGCAAACATGTACGCCGCCCATGGCATCAACGCCGTCCGCCTCCACAAATACGCCGATGGCGACGGCTGGGCCGGCATTCTCACCAAAAACAGCTTCCTTGAGTTCGACCCCGCCGGTCTTGACCGCATGGACTACTTCATCGCCAAACTCAAAGAAAAAGGCATTTACACCAAGTTCTCCCCCACCTTCGGCACCTTCAAACTCGGCCCAGCCGACAAAGAACGGGTCCCCTTCATGGCCGAATTCGGCAGCGGCGACCGTGTCACCACGCCGCACGGTGGTGCCTACTTCTCCAAGGAAATTGGCGACATGCAGATTGAGCAGACCGTCCGGCTTCTCCGCCACAAAAATCCCTATACCGGCCTCACCTACGCGGAAGATCCCGCCATCATGGTCGTCGAACTCCTCAACGAGCAAAGCGCGCTCTTCTTCACCACCATGCCCACCCTGAAAAACTCTCCAACGCTCCGGCGCATGGCATCAGAAACATTCACCGACTGGCTCCTGAAACGCTACGGTTCCAAAGACGCCGTCCTGGCCCGCTGGGGTGAAGGCGGTCTCAACACTTTCGCCGGTGAAGGGTTTGGCGACGAGAGCTTTGAAAACAAGTCGGTCGTTCCCGTCGGCAACCCCTGGTTCTACGACCCTGACAATTTGCACGGTTCCCAGGTTCACCGCCGACCCCGCTTGCTGGATACGATGGCCTTTCTCCACGAGCTCCAGAACGATTACTACAGCCGTTTCAGTCAGGCACTCCGCGATGTCGGCTACACCGGCGAGATCGTCGCCTCCAACTGGCAGGCCGGTCGGGCAATCTCCCACTACTACAATCTCCACTCCGACGCCCTTGCCGGCATCGTGGACCGCCACAATTACTTCAACGGCGGCACCCCCATGCTGGCCCGCCCCGGCTCCGGCATGCTCAGTGCCGGAATGCAACAGGTTGCCGGTCATCCCTTCATGCTCTCCGAATGGATCCACGTCTTCCCCACCCGTTTCCCCTCCGAAGGTGCTGCCATCCTCGCCGCCTACGGCATGGGACTCCAAGGCTGGGACGTTAGCTACATCTTTCAGAATCGCGACAACGGCGGCTTCGAACCCCGGCTCGGCACCGACCAATGGGTGGTCGCCCAACCTGAAGTCCTCGGCCTCTTCCCCGCCATCGCCCGCCACACGCTCCGCCGCGATATCCAAACCTCCGAGGTCACCGCCGTTCGCTCCGTTCACGTGCCCTCGCTTCACGAAGGCAAGCTGGGCTTTGACGACCAGGTCCGTCAGGGTTACGACGATAAAGCCTTCGACTCCATCACCGTCCCCGCCGAGGCCCTCGCCGCCGTCCGTTCCCTGGTCTCCTTCGACAATGAATACAAGGAAACGCCCCGGTTTGACCTTGCTCCCTACCAAAAAGATGGAGCCATCGTCTCCAGCACCGGCCAACTCGCCTGGCACCCTGCCCCTGGCCCTGGCGATGGAGGCTTCTTCACCATCGACACCCCGGCCACCCAAGCCGTCGTTGGCTTTGCCCACGGAAAATCCCACACCCTCTCCGGTGCCAGCATCCAGACCGAAACCCCTTACGCCGCCATCTATCTGACCGCCTCGGAAGCCGACAAAACCCTCGCTGACTCCAACCGACTCGTCCTCGTTGCGCTCGGACGCACCCTCAATGACGGGATGAACTACATCGGCTCCAAAAAGATTACCGACGGATCTGCCCCGATCAAAATGGAACCCGTGCGCGCCACCATTCGCCTCAGCCGATCCGGCACCGCCACCGTTCATGTCCTTGACCACGACGGCAAACGAACCGGTCAGACCATCCCCGTCCAAAACGGAACCTTCACCCTTGATGGAGCCACCACCCAAACGCCCTACTACGAGGTCGTCTTCAACTGATTACCGGCTCTCACCTTCCCGCTGCCGCCAGAATCTCACGCGCACGCCGAACCGCCTCCGGCGCCATCACACACTTGTCCGGCCAGCCCCTCCGATAACCCTCCCCGGGCAACTTCCGGGTTGCATCCAGACCCATGTGCGAACCGACATTCGGTTCGGTTGGCGCATGGTCCAGACTGTCGCAAGGTCCCTTCGTAAAAATCGAATCCCGCTGCGGATCGGTATTCGCACAAACATGAAACAGCACCTCAGAGGTGTTGTGCACATCCACCTCCGCATCCACCACCACAATGAACTTCGAGAACATCATCTGCCCCATCCCCCACAGCCCGTTCATGATCTTATAGGCTTGATACGGATATTGTTTCTTGATGCTCACCACCACCAGATTGTGGAAAACTCCCTCCGCTGGCAGGGCCAGGTCCACAATCTCCGGGAAGTTCATCTTGAACACCGGTAGAAAAATTCGGACCGACGCCGTCCCCATATAGAAATCTTCCATTGGGGGCGGCCCCACCACCGTCGCCGGATAGACCGCATCCTTCCGATGCGTGATGCAGGTCACATGAAATGTCGGGTAGAGATCGGGCGGCGTATAAAATCCGGTGTGATCCCCGAACGGCCCTTCGACCCGGAGCGGCTCGGTCGGATCGACATATCCCTCCAGCACAACATCTGCATTGGCCGGAACCAGCAGGTCATTGGTCTCACACTTCACCAGCGGCACCGACTTCTTCCGCAAAAACCCCGCCAGCAACACCTCGTCCAATCCATCGGGGAGCGGTGCCGTCGCTGCAAACGCATACACCGGATCGCCTCCCAGACAAACCGACACCGGCATTTTTTCCCCCCGCTCATGATAACGTCGTCCGTGCCGTGCCGCCACCTTGTGCACCTGCCAGTGCATTCCTGTGGTCCACCCGTCATAAACCTGCATCCGGTACATCCCGACGTTGCGCTCACCCGTGTCCGGGTCTTCCGTGAAAACCGTCGGCAGCGTAATGAACGGCCCTCCATCCTGCGGCCAGCACGTCAGCACGGGGAACGTCCCCAGACCCGGACCACCGTCGGATGCCCGCCGGATAACTTCCTTGCACGAACCATACTTTTGCCGGGCAGGTCGCGCATGGACCACATCCAATCCCTGCCGCACCAGCTCAAACCCCTCCGCCAGCGTTTTCGGCGGCTTGGCCTTCATCAAAAACCCCAACTGCGCGGCAACCTCTTCCACATCCCCCACCCCCAACGCCAGCGCCATCCGCGCACGGCTCCCATAACCATTGACCAAAACCGGGAATGCAGAAATCGTTCCATCGGCCAGGCGCGGTTGTTCAAACCACAACGCCTTGCCACCGCCCGGTTTTTTCATCTCCAAATCCGCCGCCGCCGAAATCTCCAGCGCGGTCGCCACCGGCTCACGAATCCGCACCAACTCGCCCCGGGACTCCAGCACCTCGGCAAACTGCCGCATCGATTCAAACGCCATGACCATTCCTTTCATCCCGCAAAGAGCCGCCCGCTCCTGCCTTTTTCTCCTCCCGCTTCTCCCGGAAAAACGACTGCAGCAACGCCTTCGCCTCCTCCTCCAACACCCCGGTCCGGATTGCGCAGGTGTGATTGAACCCGGGAAAATTCAATAAATTGAGCGCACCACCCGCCGCCCCGGCCTTCGGATCGCCCACCCCGTAAACCACATCTTTCAACCGCGCATGAACAATCGCCCCCGCACACATCGCGCAAGGCTCCTTGGTCACGTAAAGCGTGCAATCCGTCAGTCGCCAATCCCCCACCGCCGCCTCTGCCTGCGTGATCGCCAGCATCTCCGCATGGGCCGTCGCGTCTTTCAACATCTCCACCTGATTCCACGCCCGCGCAATCACCTCATCGCCCCGCACGATCACCGCTCCCACCGGCACCTCGCCCGCCCGCGCCGCTTTCGCCGCTTGGCGCAAGGCTTCCCTCATGAAATAATGATCCCCTGTGTCAAACACCGCCCCGAACC
>CALFVM010000185.1 GCA_937928665.1 uncultured Candidatus Methylacidiphilales bacterium | reverse complement strand
CGTCAGTTTGGACCGATGCCTTCCCGTGGCAAGTTCGGTAGCTTCCTACTATAGATTGGCACGGGCCGCGGTGCCTTGCGTTCGCGTCACGGTTTAGCGATTGTTCACGGGCCGCAGTTCCACGGTGACTTCCACCGGTGGGAGCGGTTGCCCCTCCGGCGATTGGATGGAGCCCGGCACATCAATCGTTGTCGGGCGCACGACCCTGCCTGGTTCCGTCACACCGGAAAGATCCACCGGCCGGGTGGGAAGAATACCGGTTCGGGGGAACCGACCGTCCTTCACCAAAACATCCATCCGGGACGGTGCAAACGAGACCGGGCCGAGTTCCAGTCCCGGACCCACCCCATGAATGGTCGGTGCCGCCACCCGCAGATTTAACCGCCGCGCCTCGGCCAACACCACCTCCACGGACTCCGGATCGAATCGCTCCACCTCCACCTCCCGTGGCAATCCCACGATCATGTCCGGACGGAGATTGATCCGGGCTGCCCCTTTTCCATAACCCCGCAAGTTCACCACCGCCGTTAATGGACTCGCCAGTGCCCGCTCAACATTGCCCCGCACAAAAACCCGCACGGATGGATCCGAAATTGACTCAACGTAAAGCGGCTCCGCCACATCCTGAACCGTCACAGCAACGGACAGAGAGCCCAGGACTTCGGCCGGAACCACCGCCCGCTGCTGGACATGCGTGGCCACGACCGTCCCCATCGTCGCCACCACCACCGCCAGACCCCACAAAATCCCAGACAGATTCCCGATCCGCCGTGCATGCTTCTGCGCCGATTCTGGCCCAAGAATCGTGCCCAGGCTTTCCTCCAATTGCGCCCGGTCATCCGACGGAAGCACCCCGATCTTTCCGTGGCGCGAGTGCGAAATGGTCCCGCGCTCCTCCGAGACCACCAGCACATCCGCGTCACATCGCTCCGTCAGCCCTATCGCCGCCAAATGCCGCGTGCCGAGCGAATTATCCTGACCGTCGGCGGACGCCAACGGAAGCACCGCCCCGGCCCTGGTAATCCGTTCGCCCTGGATAATCACCGCGCCATCGTGCCGCGGACAATGCGGATTTAACAAAGACACCAACAGCGCATGATTAAACCGTGCATCCAAATCTTCTCCCCCACTAATCCAGCTCCCCACCGGATCCTGCTGCGGAAAAACCAGCAACGCCCCGATCCGCCGCCGCGCCAAATCCATCACCGCCGTGCACAACTCCGGGATCATTTCCGGCCGCGAACGCAGGCGACCGCCAAACACATGTCCGCGACTTGCCGACTGATATATCCGGTTCAAATCCGGTAAAAACGCCAGAAAAGCCAACACCGCCAGAGGCGGAATCAAGACCAGACTCAAGAGCGACGCAAAAGGTAACCGGAGCCACGCCACACCCAGCCCGGCCAGAAGCAACGCCGCCAGCACCACCAGCAGCCGCACCAGCCGCCGATAGAGAAACAGCCAACCGAAAAGAATCCGCAGCACGACCGCCGAAAAGGCGACATCAACAACCTGGACCCAAATCTTTTCCATCCTCCGTCGAGCAAAGCCGACGCACGCTCAACGGTCAACCCGCGCCCCGCCTCCACCCGCCAGTTTCTTCACCTCCGCCAGGGAGGCCATCGAGGTGTCGCCCGGCGTTGTCATCGCTAGAGCTCCATGGGCCGCCCCAAACTCAACCGCCATCTGCGGGTCGCCCAACTCCATCAACCCATAAATCAAGCCCGACGCAAAACTGTCGCCACCCCCAACGCGGTCCAGAATCTCCAACCCCGGACGTTCCACCGATTCATAAAACTGCCCGTCCGTCCAAAGAATCGCGCTCCAATCATTCACCGTCGCCGAACGAACCGCCCGCAGCGTCGTCGCCACCGCCTTAAAATTCGGAAATACCTCCACCGCCCGCGCAATCATCGCCTTGAAACTCTCCTTCTCCAAATGCGTCAGATTCGCATCGGCTCCCTCCACCTCCAGGCCCAGACACGCCGTAAAGTCCTCCTCGTTCCCGATCATTACATCCACGTTCCTCGCAATCGCCCGGTTCACCTCCCGCGCCTTCTCCTGGCCCCCGATCCCCTTCCACAGCGAGGGCCGGTAATTCAAATCATACGAAACCACCACCCCATGACGCCGCGCCGCCGCCGTCGCCTCAATCACCACCGCCGCCGTTGTTTCGCTCAACGCCGCAAAAATCCCCCCCGTATGAAACCAACGCGCCCCAAGCACCCCAAACAGATGATCCCAGTCGATATCCCCAGGCTTCATCTGCGAGGCCGCCGTCAGACCCCGATCCGAACAACCCACCGCCCCGCGCACCCCAAAACCCCGCTCCGTAAAGTTCAACCCGTTCCGCACCACCCGCCCGATCCCGTCGTACGGCACCCACCTCACCAACGCCGTATCGACCCCTCCCTGCAAAATAAAATCCTCCAACAACCGGCCCACCTCATTATCCGCAAACGCACTCACCAGTGCCGTCCGCAACCCAAAACACCGCCGCAACCCCCGGGCCACATTATACTCCCCGCCCCCCTCCCACGCCCGGAAC
>CALFVM010000184.1 GCA_937928665.1 uncultured Candidatus Methylacidiphilales bacterium | reverse complement strand
ACGGTCGCCTGCAACTCGGGCGTGGCCGCTTTGTTTCCGGGAAATTCGACCTCCAGTGGGTTGGCGAGTTTACGCGCCCGTTCAATCGACTGCGCCAGATCCTTGTTCATGGGGTCGAGCTTTTGTGCCTCAGTCAATTGCTCGAAAACCGTCGCGTAATCGTTCCCGGCTTCAGCAGCTTTTGCTTTGCCGTAATAGGTGGCGAGAAGCCCCTGCCGCGCCTGTTCCTTGAGCACTTCTCCACTTTCCGCCGGGCTAGAATTGTCAAAAACAAACTGAAAACGTTCCCGGGCGCGGTCAAACTCTTTGGCTTCAAGAAGCTTCTGACCCTCTCCGATAACCCGGGTGAAAGCCATCGATTGCTCAAGGCGCTCGATCGATTCCTGCTGAACCCGCTGAGCAGCGGATTGCGCCCAAGTGGTGCCCGCGAAGGGCATGAGCGACAACGGCGCGATTGCGACAAGGAAGCGAGTGGAGTTGCGCATAAGCAGGACCGAGTATTTATTGAGTTTTCAGTAAAAATTAACCTGGGTCAAGAACGTAAATCAGGCTCTACAAGCGAGACCGATGCTGAGGGTGCGTCGGCCTCCCCCGGAGGAACAGGCTGTGGGGGTGCGGCGGGAGTTTTGGTGCCGCACCGGGGCACTTCGATGTCTTTCCCGGTGGCCATTTCGCGGATGACGGCTCCATTTTCGGATGCGGACCGGAGCTGAAATTCCTGATTCATCGCTTTGAACTTCTGCCCGATGGAAACCCGGGCCGGGTCGAGTTGGGCCTTGGGAATCTTCAGGTCGAACTCAACGTTGGACTCGTCGGAGGTCGCGGTCTTGTTCATGACCAGAGTGATGGTTTTGTCGAGCCGGGGATCTTTGACCTCGAGTTCGGACTCATTGATGGTTTCGACAATCCCAGTCCGTTCGTTTTCGCGCTGAACGATGTTCTCCCGAAAGGCACCGACGATGTAGCCCTCAATCGTGTCGCCGGGGCGGACGCGACGGGAGCGGTTCGTGCGAGCTTCGGGCAGGTTGATCTGGAACTCGTAAGAACCGGGATTCTGCGGGTCGGGATTGTAGCCGCGGAAAATAATGGAGAGGGAGACGGCGTTGTACTCGCGGACGCAAAGCTTTTCGATAAAAGGCGGGGAAGAGGCCGGATCGGTCGGGTCGGTGCCGCGAAGAAACTCCTCCAGGTTGGTGTAACCATCACCATCGGGATCGGCGGAAGCGACCTTGGGATCGTCCAACGGAAAGCCGAAGCGACGCTTCCATTCAAAGGGGATTCCGTCGGGACCTTTGTCCTCCATCTGGAGTGCCCCAATTTCCTTGGTGTCCGGATAGAAGACGATAAGCCGGGGGATAAAGACAGCGTGTTCCCCGAGGGACCACGTGCCCGGCTTGGCAATGGCCTCTGCCTTGTTCTCGAACTCAGCGGCGGCGCGGATTTCAGGCAAAGGCCCGGATGAGCGGAGAGCCACCGGTGCCGGCAGCGAGTCGGTGAACGCGCGATAACCGGCGGCGGCGGCCAAGAGCAGGAGGGAGATGCAGAGAGCCCACTGCTCAGGCTTCATCGACGAGGGATTAAGGTCGATTTTCATGGGTTGGCATTCCTGCGCTGGCCGCCTCCCCCCGGTGCCTCGGCCGGGGGCTCGCCCTCAGCCCAGAGGATCAGATCGACCCGCATCCGGACATTGAGGAACTCTTCGCCCGCGACGGTGACGAAAAGTTTGCCTGTTTGGCGGACCTCGGTGGCGAGTTGCCCCTCAATCGCACTGCGGCGCTTGACATCAGTGACCTCGTTTTCGACCTGGATAAAGCGAATGATAAAGAGCTCCGGAGCGGCGGTGATTCCATTAACCAACCTGGCCAACTGCGGAGTGGTGCAGCGGAACGTCAGCTCGAAGGGGTAAACCGAATAGAGTTTGAGCGGATCCTCAATGATTGCTCCCGAGAGGGATTCTTCCCCGGCCGGTGCCGGAGCTCCCACACGGGCGGGCTCCTCGAAGTAAACCCGGCGAATTCCCCGAATGGATTCCACCCGGCTCTGAATCAGGAGATTGGCCAGACGGTCAATGGCCACGAGTTGAACGCCAAGCTGCGGCGTGGCTTGGGCGTCCGGGTTGGGCAGTCGGTAGCGGGAGAATCCGTAATAGAAGTTATCTGGGAGTTTGACCCGGTTTTCCGCAGCCAGCTTGTCGAGTGCCTGGCGCTTGTCGTTCATCAATCGCTTCCAAGCGTCAGGAGACAGACCAGCCGATGGGCGTCCGTCCTGCCAGCCGGTTACAACGTCGGAGAAAGATTTGTTGGACGCGGTCAGTTTGGGCATGGCCGCATCCAGGAGTGCCTTGAATTCGTCGTTCTTTGCGGTGAGGGCATCCAGATTTTGTTGCACCGGAAGAATGGCCCGCCGGTCCATGGCCGTGAGCTTGGTGGCAGCCTGTTCCCGCGCCGACCGGGCAGCATCGAGTTCGCCCGCGGCCCAATACCAAAACGCACCACCCAGTCCGGCGGTGACCACAAAGAGCCCGCCGAAAACAATGAGGTAGGTGGGGACGGCGGGTTTCACGGCTTAAGATCGAGGGCTGCCTCGGGTTTGAATTTGGCGCGGATGGTGAAACGCAACGCAATCGCATCGCCGTCCGGGCTTTCATTGTCAGCAATTTTCACCTCTTCAAAGAGCCCGGAAGCCATCAGGCCCTGTTCAAACCGATTGAGGACACCTTGGTCGGCCTCTTGGACGGAGGACTCCACGTAACCCCGGAGAAGCAGCTCGTTAGCTTCCGGCACAAGGTTGAGGATCTCGGGGGCGGGCGGGGGCTGGGCAGCCTGCGGACCGCGTCCGGGGCCTCGAGCGGGGCCGGGAGGAGGCGGGGGTGTCGTGACAACGGGCACATCGATGGCACCACCGTTGGCCTGAAGGTTCATCTGCGTGACCCAAACGCCCACCGGAACCTTCCCCGTGATCGCGTTGAGCAGGACCGGCCAAAAAGCCCGCTGGGCAGCCAGCCTCTCCAGCATGACAGCCCGGGCCAGGTTGGCGTTCAGTTCGCCCTCCACGGCCTGGATGCGCCGGGAGACCGTTTCGCGGCTGGCCAGTGCCGATTCAAGCTTGGCCGTATCGGCCTTGATTTGTTGGGCGCGAACGAAAGCCGAACCGCCCAGGATTCCAAAAGCACCGGCCACACAGATGAGGGAAACAACCAGGAGGGGGCCCCGGCTTTTCTGGCTCTGCTTGATCTTAACCGATTTCGGGATGAGGTTGACCTCGATCGGGCAATCCCCCTGGGCACGCAGAGCCAAGCCGACCAGCGTGCCGAGGTAAACAAGGTCGGCGGTGGCGGCTTGCTGGTCCACCTCAGGGCCAATCCCGACATTCTCCAGAGGATTGAAACGCATAACCGGGACGGACAACTTTTCGTTGAAGAACAAGTCCGCATACGGCATGGCCGCCGTGCCCCCTGTGAGATAGACGGCCTGAGGCGTGCTGCCTCCCTGTTGATTCCGGAAGAAAGCGATCGACCGGGTCACTTCCGCATGAAGCCGGGTGAAAACGCTGCGGGCGATTTTCGAAATTCGGGCCGCATCTCGGTCGGGCGGATCCGCGTAGGCTCCGCCCAGCCCCACGTAACCTTTTCCACGCTTGAGCGTCTCGGCCGCCGCGTGCGGCTCTTGAAACTCGTTCGAAATGTTCTGCGTGATCTGGACGCCGGCAATCTGGATCGACCGACAAAAAACCTTATTCCCTTCCAGAAACACCAGGTTGGTCGTCTTCGCCCCGATATCAATCAACAGATTACATCCCTCTCCGCTGTGGTGATAACGGAAAGCGTTCACCAGGGCAAAAATGCCGACATCAAAAACTTTAGGGAGCAGCTTGCAGGTGCCGATCGCCGTTCCCATCTCCTCCACAAACTCCCCTTTGATCGCGGTCAGCGCGACCTCGTATTCCCGCCCGTTCCCACCCCCGACCAACTGGTAATCCCACACCACATCAGCGATCGGAAACGGAACGTTTTGCTGCGCCTCATACCCGACCATCTGGTCAATCTGGTCAGGCGTAACCGGAGGCAGCTTGATAAACTTGACGAAAACGTTGCTTCCCAGGAGGGAGCAATAGACCGGAGCCGGCTTGGAACCGAGGGCGGCGACAGCTTTTTGAATACCCTCCAAAATAAAAGGAAAACGCTCCTGATCTTTGTTAGGATCAAGTCCCAGATCCTGAATCCGATACTTGAGGAGGGTGATGTTCCGCCCATCGACCGCGAACTCCCCCACCTTCAGGTTGGTCGAGCCGACATCAATGCAGAGGATGCGTTGGGGGGAAGCCACAAAAAAGTCCCGTCCGCTAACGTTTGAACTGGTTGTAGGTTCCCGCCTCGAAGGGCCACCATGGCGATTCGTAGAACGGAATGAGCAGGTTATTGATTTGTCGCCCCTTTTTATACCACTCAGGATCATCCCCACGGACGTCTTTCATCATCCGTTTGCTCACCTGTTGGCCGCCCACCAGAGCTTCCGCGAACACATTCGACTGCCGGAACCCCCGCGCGCCCGGACCCCCATACCGATTCGCCGCCGTCGGGTAGAGGTAAAAGGCGGCATAATGATCGCGGCCCACTGATACATTTATAAATGTGACCTCACTGGAAAGCACCACATACCCATCCTTCCCCTCGTCCTCAATCCCATCCACAAAAACCCGAATCGTCACCTCATCCACAAAACCCTGACGCTGCCCCTCCGGCCGGGTCGAATTAGAAAACTTCACCCACACCTGCCACCACGATTCCGATAACATCCGGTCCGCGCTTGAACCCTGCGTGGCGTTCCGGTTCAAACTCACCTGCTGGAACTTGATCTCATCAATCGAAATGCCCGACTCGATCTTCTCCCCCTCCTGGCCCCAAGTCGGACCCACGCAAGCAATTAAGACCCAACCGAATGCAACCAAGCGCACATAGGGACTCATCACGCCAAAGTAACGGACCCGGTTCCTGGCAGTCAATTGTTTTTACCGAAACTTGAGTTAAAACTTCCCTCTCTCCCTCTCTTCCCATCTTCCCACTTGTCGACGCCCCCGTTTTTCGCAACTCTCCTGATCCCACGGATGATTTCCCGCTGCGTCGCCGTCTTCCTGCTTGCTATCGCCTTTTCCCCGCTCGGCGGTGCCACTCCGAAACCTCCCGCATCCAGTCTTCCCGGCACCGCCGCCTATCACCGCGCCCGGTTCGAACCCGGCCAAACCGTGAACTTGAACGTTTCCCACGTTCAAACGCTGCTCATTGACGGTCATTACTGCCTCATTCTTTACACCTTTGATTCCCGCGCCGATGTCGATGGCGGCACCGCCCTGGCCTTTGTTTCCCCCGAACAGGAACGCGCCTACTCCGTCAAATACGGCACCCGCCGCATCCGCCGTCGGGCCGCCTCAGGCGGCCGGGATCTCGGCGTGACCACGCGCACACTCCCGGCCATCCTCGAGCGGAAAACCGCCGACGCCCTTTACGTGCGTCTTCTTTGACGCGTGTGCCCCCCTTTGTCCACAGACCATCAAATCTTGCACCCTACGCCATCCGGGCCATGCTTTTAGCATGACACCCGCGGACCCCTTCCTCGCCGCCGCCCTCGATGAAGCCCGCAAGGGCCTCGCTGCCGGAGGCATTCCGATCGGCTCCGTGCTTGTGCGGAACGGGGAAATCATCGGCCGGGGCCATAACCAGCGGATCCAATGCGGCAGCGTCATTCACCATGCCGAAATGAACTGCCTGGAAAACGCCGGGCGTCTCCCCGGCAAGGTCTATCGCGAGTGCACCCTCTACTCCACCCTTTCGCCCTGTCCGATGTGCAGCGGTGCTGCGCTCCTTTACGGCATCCCGAAAATCGTTGTTGGCGAGAACGTCAATTTCCAGGGACCTGAAGCCTACGTCCGGTCCTGCGGTGTGGATCTCACCGTTGTCAATGACCCCGCCTGCATCGAGATGATGCGCCAGTTTATCCACGAACGGCCTGAACTTTGGAACGAGGACATCGGCGTTTGAGCTTCTCCTTCTGCCAATTCCAACATCCCGGGGACGGCTGGGCCTCCGCTTTGGAGCCGTGGCTGGCCGAGTCCGCGTCCCGCGTCCTTCACGGGCACGATGTCTGGCTCATCACCCCGGGCCGCCTTGCCGCCCACTGGATCCGTAATCGCTGGGCCGCCACCGGTCGTCCCTGGTTCGGCGTGCGCTCGCTGGAGCCCTGGTCGCTTCGGCGTGAACTGGCCGCCCGGCTCGGCCAGCCCTGCCAACCTCTCGGACGCGAATCCCTCGAACTCCTCCTCACCGTTCTCGCCAACGGAGATCTTAGCAGCGACCCGCTCGCTCGCCGCATTGCCACCAGCCCGGGTGCCGCCCTCCGGGCACTTGACGAACTCGGGCGGGCTGGATGGCATTCGTCCGATTCGGCCCTTGCCCCAACCCGGCTCGGCCCGTGGTTGGCAGCTCTGGAGACGACCGAAGGCTGGCTGCCCGCCCTCGACACTCACCTCGCCGCCACTCCGCGCTCGGGGGAAAGCCGTCCCCTCCACGTTTTTTTCTGGGGTTGGGACAGTGAACAAAGCGGTAATTGGAAGCTCCTCCTGGCCGCGTTGCGTCAGGCGACCACGGCTTCCATCGCAGCACCGGCTCCACGTTTTGACGGGCGCGACACCGAACAGGCGTGGCTCGACTTTCTCAGTCGGAACTTCCGCCAAAACCCCGAAGTTTGCCCAGCGGCTCCGGGTCAGACAGTACCCCCTCCCGATCCCTATCCGCTCCCGACCGTATCCCCTTCGACCGCCGCCGATGCGGTGCTTGCCCTCCTCCGCGAATCCATCCAGGCCGGGCGACGCTCCGCCATTCTGATTGAATCCAACTCGCCCCTTGGCCCCGTCGTGCGGACCCGCCTGCGTGAGCTGGCGATCCCCTTCTACGACGACCTCGGCACGCCCCGCCCACCCAACCACTTCTGGGCGGCACGCCGCGCTTGGATCCGACACCATACAGCCGAGGGCTCCCTGCCAACCTTCGTTCAACTGTGGGCCGATCTTGTCAACGGTCTGGGTCTGAAGAACCTCGCCACCCCCACTTTCCTCGAACGTGCCCTGCGCCGGGTATTTGCCGCAGCGCAAACGACTCGATTATCCAATCTCCTGCAACACCCGGCAGCTAACAGCCTTCGCAAAATCATCGAACCTCTGGCTCCGCACCTCGAACCGTGGCCCGCGGCACTGACCTGGGACGAAACCGCTGCACGTCTGATCGCTTTCGACCAGGCCATCGGTGCCGATCCGGCTGAACTTGAACCCCTGGTTGGCCGCCTGCGCCGTTTGCTCGGCAACCGGCAACTCGCCCGCGCCGACCTGCTCCGGTTCCTTGAGCAGGGCCTGACCGACAGCGGAGTCCTCCGGGGTGACCACGAGAACAATCCGTTCGTCCCCCTCACTCTCACCACCCGCCGCGCCGCCCTCCATCAAACCTGGGACGCGTTGATTTTCACCGACGCCAACGAAGGTGTCTGGCCCTGCGCCCCGTCCGAGAACCCCTTTCTCCCTGATTCCGTCCGCATCCAACTCAATCAGGCCGCCCCGGAATCCATCGCCCGGCTGGCCACCTTCCGAGACCGCGCGGCCTCCGAGCGCGATCAAACCTCCCGGCTAATCGACACCTGCACCTCTCAGGTTGCCCTCGTTTTTCTCACCCGCGATCCGTCCGAGCCTCAATCCGGCCTTTTTCCCAATGAATTGGCAGCCCGCTGGGCCAACGGGCGAGCTCCCGCCACCCGTCCTCTGCCACCCCCACAGCCGGCTCAGCCGCCCCCGGCGGAACTCGCCGTCTTTGCCCGGGTTCATGCCTCGCGCCGGTCCCCCGAAGCGCCCCCGGACCGATGGTTCTGGCACCTTGGCCCGCTGCCAGACGACTTGCCCCCGTGGAACCCGTCGGCCCTTGATCGGATCCGCCACGGCCCGGCGACTTTTTTTCTCAACTGGTTTTACCAAGCCGAGCGGACCTGGGGAAAATCATGGGAGCGCGCCCCCCGCGCCGCCGTCGGAACCCTGGCCCATCTCTGGCTGGCCGCAGCCCTTCAGGGCACCCGGAGTCCAACCGAAGCCGACCTGGTCACCAGGCTCACCGCAGCCCGTGCGGAGACATCATCTAACGCACCCGCCGATCCGTGGTGGCAGGGGGTCCTCGCCGAAGCCTGGCATTGCTCCCGCTCCATGGTGGCTGCCATCCCCGAATTGGCTAACGGCTTCTCCCTGAAGACCGAGGTTCCCGTCTCATCCGGATCGGTGGACCGCACCGGACTTGCCCTCAGCGGAAAAGTCGACCTGCTCCTGGAACAAAACGACGGGCAGCATCTGCGCATCATCGACTTTAAAACCGGAACAGACAATCCGCCTCACGTGAAGAAAATTGCCGATCCCAAGGGCACCGGTCTCCAGTTCGCCGCCTACCTCTGGCTTTTTCATCAACAAACCAAAGTCATCGAAGTTGGCATGGTCGATGGCAATGGCGAATGGCACCTCATCCTCAGCGAGGGCGACGCATCAACCCTCCTGCCCACCCTGGAAGCCCTGGCCCGCGTCCGCAAGGAAGGCCAGTTCGGCCAGGGTGCTTTTGCCGGAGAATTCAGCCCGATGGGCGAAAATTTGCCCTTTGCTTGTCCGGACTTTGACAAGAGCCTGCTGGAGAAGAAACAGCTCGCAATGGCCTCGATAACTCCGTCGGATTAGGAATCGAGTGACGCCGCCCCTTCGTGCCGGATGTCTTGGGCGGTGTAGAGAAAGTGTACATCCCCGGCGATTTTCTTGGCATTGTCCCCGGCCCGTTCCAGTGCCCGGATGATGATAAACAAATTCATGCACTGAACGATGGATGAAGGATTTTCCGCCATGTAATCTTGAAGAACCGCTTCGAAGCTTTTTGTCATTTGATCAATTTGTTTGTCCTTCTTGACCAGTGCCGCCGCCCGCTCCGGCTCCACATCGACAAATGTCGTGATGCACTCCCGCATGTTGGCCAAAACCATCTTCCCCACCCCAAGAATGTCCACCGGCACATGGATCGGCTCCAACTGGTTCAACGCCCGGGCCCGCCGCGCAATGCTCACCGCCTGATCGGCAAAGTTCTCCAAACCCTCTGATATCTTCGTTGCCGTGATCATCAAACGACACGTTGTCGCCACCGCCCCATGCGTCGCGATGTAGCTCACCACCATTTCATCCATGTCCATCTCCAGCCGGTCCACCACCTCGTCTTCCGCCTCGACCATTTCTGCCTTGGCATCATCCCGCTCCAGATAAGCGTTCAGTGCCATCGTGAAGTTCCTGTCCGTCAAACTGGCCATCATCAACAGATCTTCCCGGAACTTGAGCAAAGGACCGCGAAAGATTCCCCGCATAAAATCGACCCGTTTTGTATCCATTCCGTTAATCTAGGTTCACCCGACCGGGGCGCAATCTTGATTGTCGCTCCAGCCCACGCCCAACCACCGGTCTCCACCCCCTCTCCTCAGGCCGGAGAACCCATGCCCCGCGTCTCCACCTTTACGGAACCTCCAGCACCCTCCGCACCCCATCAGGCCGCGTTACCTCAACGTGATACCCACCGGCTTCTTCCACCAGCGTCACCGTGGACCACCCCATCTTCCGGAACACTTCCCCATCCTTCTCCCGAAACACACCGTAAACATTGGCCGATCGCGGCTCCCGAAAAAAAATCTCACGGGGCAACGTCGCTGAATATCCGCCCGGAGCCACGACCTGGAAAAACGCCGGATAATTATGGCTGGCCAGCGGCAATACCGGCAACCGCAGATAAGCATCGACATCATCCAGTGCCCACGGCGGCAACACCGGCACCACCCCCCGCGTGCCCTCGACCGCCTCGGCCAGCTCCCGCCCATACTCCACCGCCCCGCCCGAGCGCAGTGCCGCCCGGTCGGCTTCCGCTCCATTCAGCGTCGGTGGACCAAACATCACCAGCGGCACCAAAAAAAAGACCAGACCGACGGCCACAACCAACCCGGCCTTGGCCACTTCCAACCGGGTTCCCCGCAACATCCACACATGCAGACCGAACACAAAAAGAAACACCTCCTTATACGGCCACCGGAGCGAGCCTAAAACCGGGACATAGACCAGAATCGCTGATAACCATTCCGGCCGTGCAATAAACACGACCGACGCCACCACCAGCCCCCCGACCCAACCGTCCCAACCGTTCCAGCCGCGTTGTCCCTTGATCGCACACCAAAAAAACCACGCCATCGGACACGCGGCCAGCCCATAGGCATAAGCCGTCATGCCAAAGGTTTCAAAGGAACCCAGAGGCGCACTCAACGTCGACAAAAACCATGAACCCATCAGCACCGCCGTCGGCATCGCCTTCTCCGCCGCCGCCTCTACCGGAATGGCTCCCCCACGGACCGACTCCGGCAACGCCTCCATCACCGTGCCCAGCCAAGGCCACGCTCCACCCCCGGCCACCACCCCGGCCCCAACCCAGGACAGAGCCAGCCCCAGGCGCCCCGAAACAACCGTGATCAGCCGAACCACAGCCAACACCCCCAAAAACAGCCCCGCATAGACCGTGCACCCCGGGTATCCGCCCACCGCCATGTGCCAGGCGCCCAACGCCAGGAGCACCGCTCCCCGCCATCGATTTTCATCCCAAAGCGCCCCCGCCATCCAGGGAAGCATCGCCACATTGGCCCAATACCAAAAACCCGATGCCCCCAAATACAGCGTATATCCATTGAACGTGTAACTCAGGGCCAGCAACCCCGCCAAAACCGGACCTGCCGGACCCAGCACTTCCCCGCCCCGCCATCGTTCCTTCCGAAAGACCGCCCCCATCCAGGCAAACCCCATCGCCGCCAACACCGCGTGGATGCCGCACCAGATATCGACCATCGCCAGCTCCGCCCCGGTTCCGGCTAGGGACGACAACGCCACCATGACCGGATGCCGGTTCGGCGTAAACATCGCGTCTCGGTCCAACCGGTAGCCGCCCCCGAACAAAAACCGGCTCTCGTCCGGATCCATACCCGCCTGCCGTGCGTGGCCCTGCTCCACCAATACCGGCCAGGCCAACCGCAGACTGTCGTCGGTCAAAAAGTAATACGGCCGCCAAAACTGCAGCATCACCACCACCGCCAGGGCAGCCACTCCCGTCCCGACCACACCACCGACCCCCTTCATCGCCCGCCGCCGCTCCGGACCAGTTCCTCATACAAGTCCACATGCCGCTCCGCCAGCCGCTCCAT
>CALFVM010000183.1 GCA_937928665.1 uncultured Candidatus Methylacidiphilales bacterium | reverse complement strand
TGCCGAGGCTGAGATAGACGCGACCGGAAAAGTCTTCGAGGAAGACAGCCGGGGTGCCGCCGGGGATGGCACCCTGGGGGGCGGGGCCGGAGATTTGGGCGAGGGAGTAGGGGGTGCTGCGCTGAAGGATTTGGGCGGTGCCGGTGAGATCGAAGTAGTGGCCGGTGATGGGGGAGTCGTCGCCGGTGAGGAAATGAACGAAAACCTGGCTGGTATCGAAGTTGGCCCGGTTGTCGAAGACGAGGGGAACGGGTTGGGCGTGGAGGGAGGCGGCCAGCAAGAGGCAGAGTATCGAAACGGGGGAAGGCCGGTTCATTAATTTTTTGGCAAGTTAAACCCGAGAGTTGAACCGACCATTGAATGATAGGCTGTCGGGGTTGGCGATTGTCAAGACTTTCGGTTTCGGAAAAGGAATGAGGCCGGACTTGAAAACGCGGGGGAGGGGACTAAAGTTACGCGATGAGTGAACCTAAGATTGTTGCTTATTTGAAACCGACGTGTGGTTGGAGCCGGGGCGTTCGAGCGATTTTTTCGAAGTATAACCTGGCCTATGAGGACAAGGACATCATCAACGTTCCGGAGAATCGAGCGGAGATGATCCGGCGTAGTGGTCAGGAGCTTTCCCCGTGTGTGGAAATCAATGGTCACATGTTGGCGGATGTGAGCGGTGAGGAGGTTGAGGCGTGGATGATTGGGAACGGCCTGGTGGAAGCGAGTGACGCGCCGACGGCGGTTCCGACGAACCAAGCCTGTTCGGATGCGGAGCATGCGGCGCAGGCGGCAGCAGCGTTAGGGGGCACCATTCGTTTTTATCCGCGGGGTTGAACGGGTCAACCGGCTGTGACGCGCTCCCAGGCACTCGCGTCGCTTCTGGCCGAGCCAGAAGGCGATTCGTTAAGGTTGCTTGTCCAGACCCTGTGCGCAGGGCGGAAGGGCTCAGAAAAGGAAGTCCGGTGGGTGGCGCGGTACGGGAAGGAACCGGCGCGGAGCCGTGCACGGAGGGGGTTGTTGTTTTGGAAATCGGAGGGAGAGCCGCCGCAGGTGCCGGAAGTGATTGATCTAAGTACGTGGGAGGCACTGGAGAGTTTTTGCTGGACGATTTCTGAGGCATTGGATCCGGGGTTCAAGCGGGCGGAAGGGATTCAGGCACTGGATGAATGGGCGCGGTGGGTGGAGGTTAGTTTGGAGTTGCCAGATGGGCGGCCCTCGGATCCCCTTCGGGTCTTAAGGGACGCCTTGGTCGGCCGGGCCGGACTGCGGGGGAACCGAACGGATTATTATAATCCCGATAACAGTCTTCTTTCGAGGCTGGTCACGACGCGGGAGGGACTGCCGTTGACCTTGAGTTTGGCGTATATTTTTGTGGGGGCGCGGGTGGGGCTGGAGGTGGAGGGGTTGAATACGCCGGGACATTATTTAGCGGTGTTGGACAACCGGGTGTTTGACCCGTTTTTTGGCGGTGTGGAGCTGGCGGCGGGGGAGTTATCGGACCGGTTCGGTGACACAACCGAGGCGTGGATTCACCCGGTGAGTTTCCGGGCGACACCGTTGGTAACGGCGATGCGGATGTTGACGAATCTGGGCAATAGCTTGGAGCGGGCGGGACGGACGGAAGATCTGCGACGGGTGAATGGCTGGCTGCGACTGTTGCAGCAATTGCCGACTTAAGCGCGTGCGGCGAGCGTCTCCGGGCGGTGGGCACCGGGCTGGCTGATTTGGACTATGTGCCGGGAAGGGGGGAGGGCAGGGTGTTGCCTTCGATCCAAGGCATGTCAATGAGTTGCCGGGTGGGAATTTCTGGTTTGCCGCGTTCGAAGTTACGGACTTCGGAATCAAGAAGTTTCATGGCCCAGGTGGCGATCAACTGATGGTTTTCGATGAAGCCGCTGAATCCTGTGCTGATCCGGGAGGAATCGAGTTGGAGCACCACAAATCCAAGGGTTTGCAGGCGGTCGGATCGGAACTGGTGGCACCACCAAATGGGTGTCTCGGTCTGACCGATGACCACATCGGGTCGGACGCGGTCGAACCATGCGAGGAATCTTTTTGGGTCGTAGGGGTCGCAAGTCAGGTGATGGTACTCGGCGCCGCTCCGGTTCAAGTGGTGGCGGCAGATCAGGTCGCCGCCGAGGCGTTCGCGGTGATCGACGGGTTGGACGGGTTCCTGGTATTCGACCACACCGATCCGGCGGTAGCCACGATCGATACAACGTGTGACAGCTCCGATCAAGGCTCCGGCCCGGTCCGGGAGCACAATGTGACAAGGTGGCCGGTAGTGACCCGCTCCGGCTGCGACCACGGAGAACTTTTCCCAGGGGAACTGGTTGTTGAAATCAGGATCGAAAACCGGGCCGAGGATGACCGCTTCGACCCCCCGGTTAAACAGGATTGTGCCGAGGCGGGGCAGGGGGGTTTCGTGCAGGTGATGAATTTGAAGTTTATAACCGAAGCTGCGGGCGACGGTTTCAATCTGGGTATTGTAGTCGCTGATGCCGGGGCCCCCGACCGGATGACGCTGGATAATGAGGGCGACCGGCATGCCCTGATATCCGCGTGGTTTGGCCAGGGCACCCTGGCGGGCGAGAGCCGGGTTACGGACGTAGCCGAGTTGTTTAGCGAGGTCCTGGACCTTGCGGCGGGTTTCGAGGCTGATGCGAGAATGGTTGCGCATGGCCATGGAAACGGCGGCTTCGGTGAGGCCGAGTTGCTGGGCTAGGACTTTGAGGGTCACTCGCATGCTTAAAGCCTTAAGCTAGACCAACCTTGTTCGGATTCGCAATCATTAATACATTCGCGACTAACGAAAGGACATCCTTCTATGAAAACCTCCATACTACACCACCTCCGCTCGGCATTGACCGCGTTTGTCATCGGCGGCTTCGCCGTCTCGGGTCAGTCACAGTTAATCACACACGAGAGCTTTGATTACACT
>CALFVM010000182.1 GCA_937928665.1 uncultured Candidatus Methylacidiphilales bacterium | reverse complement strand
GGCTGGCCTTTTTTGAGTCATCTGGGGATTCGATCGTGGAGGGATGTGGGATGGGCGGGCCCGGTAGGAGTGGGGCTGGGTCGGATGGGGTTGGCATTTGTGGTGGGGATCGTGGTGCTGGGGATTCTGGGCGTGGGGGCGGTGGTGGCGGGAGACCGGGTGTGGGGTGGATGGCCTGGATGGGGGTTCGTGGGGTGGAGCCTGGTGTTTGCGGGATTGGTTGGGGTGATCGAGGAAACGGTGTTTCGCGGGATTTTGTTTCTGGCACTGGTGCGCGGGGGCGGTCCGGTGATTCTGGTGGCCTTGCTGAATGCGGTGTTGTTTGCCTCGGTCCATTTTTTCAAGGCGCCGGATGTAGCGGCGGCGGTGACGTGGACGACGGGGTTTGAGATTTGGGCTTCGATGCTGGCGGGGGCATGGGTGGAGGGTGAAGCGGTGTGGCGGTGGGGAGGGTTGGCGTGTCTGGGGCTGACGATGGCAGGTTGGGCGCGGCGTTTAGGAACCTTGTGGGTTGCAGCGGGGGCGCATGCGGGGCTGGTGTTTACGATGAAGTTGATGTTGGGGATGACGGTGTTTGTGCCGGGGGCGGCGGGTGGTCTTTGGGGTTCAGATGGAATCAGCGGACCGCTGCCGTTTGCGCTTGCGGTTGGGGCGGCGGCATGGGCTTGGGCAAGGAGGCGGGCGTGAAGGAAAGCTGGCGGGTGTGGGCGGCTGAGTGGGGATCGGCGGCATTGAACCTTGTTTTTCCTGAGGTGCCGGTGGAGGTATCCCGATGGGTTTTGCGGCCTCCGCTGTGCGAGCGGTGTGGGGAACCGTTTGCCGGGCAGTTGGAGGGCACTTTTGTGTGCACGAATTGCCGGGGGCGGGTCTGGAGTTTGACGCGGGCGCGGGCGGCTTATCGGGCGGAGGGGGAAGTGATGGAGGCGGTACATCGGTTCAAGTATGATCGTGAGTTTCATTGGTTAAGGCATTTGCGGGAATGGCTGCGCGAGGGGTATGACCGTTTTTATCGGGAGGATGGGCCATGGGACGGACTGGTGCCGGTGCCTCTCTATCCGCTCAAAAAGCGGGAGCGTGGGTTCAACCAGGCCGAGCAGTTAGCCCGGAGCCTGGGAAAGATGACGGGTGTGGCGTTGTGGGACGGGTTGCGGCGGGTTCGGCAGACGGAGGTTCAGGCGCGGCTGCGGCGGAGCGAGCGGTTGAGGAATCAGAAGGGGGCATTTGCGTTGAAGAGGGGGTTTGACCCTGCGGGGCTCCGGCTGCTAATCGTTGACGATGTCTTTACGACTGGGGCGACGGTTGACGCCTGCGCATCGGTTCTCCGCAGGGCCGGGGCGAAGGAAGTGTGTGTTTTGACGGTGGCGAGAGGTTGATTTCATGCCGATTTTCCGAAAACCAGAAGGGGTGGAGGCGATGCCCTCACGGGCGAAGAAGCGGGAGATTCCGGAGGGGATCTGGACGAAATGTCCTGGCTGTGGGGAGGTGTTGTTCAATAAAGAGCTAGAGGCAAACCAGATGGTGTGTCCGAAATGTGGGCATCACTTGACGATATCGGCGCGGGCCCGACTGGCAGCGTTTTGCGATCCGGACAGTTTTGAAGAGATGGATGCGGGGCTGGAGTCAGTGGACGTGCTCGGATTTACCGGAGTGACCAGTTATCCGAATCGGATCAAGACCTATCAGGAAAAGACCGGGTTGAAGGATGCGGTGGTGAGCGGCATGGGCAAACTTGAGGGAATGGCGGTATCGCTTGCGGTCATGGATTTCGCGTTTCTAGGCGGGAGCATGGGTGCGGTGGTGGGGGAAAAGATCACCCGGGCGATTGAACGGGCGACGGAGAAGAAGTGTCCGGTGATTGTTTTTTCCGCCTCAGGGGGAGCGCGGATGTATGAGGGGATGTTCAGCCTGATGCAATTGGCGAAAACGAGCGGTGCTCTGGCCAAGCATGGGGAGAGGCGGCTTCCGTTTATTTCGGTTTTGACCAATCCGACGATGGCAGGGGTGATGGCCAGTTATGCCTCACTGGGGGATCTGATTGTGGCTGAGCCGAAGGCAATGATCGGGTTTGCCGGGGCGCGGGTGATCAAGGAAACGACCCAACAGGATTTGCCGAAGGGTTTTCAGACGGCGGAGTTCCTGCTCGAGCACGGCCTGATTGATCAGATTATTGACCGGCGGGAGCTCCGGAAGAAGCTGGCTATGTTGCTGGGCTACATGCGGGAACGCTGACGGAGGACGGTCCGAGCGAAGCGTTCCACAATGAAATCGAGTTGATCCGCTTGGGAGGATTTGCCGAGAGAAAGGCGGATGGCGGCACCGGCAAGCGGGGCTGGGACGCCCATGGCGAGGAGAACATGGGAGGGACGGACGCTGCCGACCATGCAGGCGGATCCGCTGGAAACGGCGAGCCCTTCAAGGTCGAGTCCCATGAGGAGAGATTCGCCCTGACAGCCTTCGACGCTGAGGTTGAGGGTGTTCCCGATTCGCTCGTGCGGGTGGCCGTTGCGGTGGAGTCCGGGAATGGCGTCGGAGAGTTTTTCCCAAAGGATTTCGACGAGAGGAAAGAGGCGGGCGTCTTCGGGCGGACCTTCGTCCTGAGCGATCTGGAAGGCTGCGGCCAGCCCGGCGATGGCAGGGGTGTTCTCGGTGCCGGGCCGACGCTGGTTTTCATGGGCACCGCCGTGGGCGAGAGGTTGAAGAGAGAGTCCTTCCCGAAGAAAGAGAACGCCGACGCCTGGGGGCCCATAAAACTTGTGGGCACAAAAGGAAAGAGCGGCAACGGGCCAAGCGCGGGTGGAGAGGGCCTCTTTGCCAGCCGACTGAACGGCGTCGGTGTGGAAGAGAACACCTGCGTCCCGGCAGATTTCGGCCAACACGGTGACAGGTTGTTTAGTGCCGGTTTCGTTATTGGCCGACATGATGGAGACCAATGTGGTGGTCGGCCGGAGGGCGGAGCGGAGGGCGTCGGGATCGACGCGTCCGGACCCGTCAACGGGTAGGATAGTCAGTTCCCAGCCGAGCCGGTGGTGGAGAAATTCAGCAGCGTGGAGAACGGCGTGGTGTTCAATAGCCGTGGTGATGACATGGTGTCCTTTGGATTCGTGGGCCAGGGCAAGTCCGAGAAGGCCGAGGTTGTTGGATTCGGTGCCGCCGGCGGTAAAAATAATTTCGCCTGGACGGGCACCGAGGAGATCGGCGACCTGGTCGCGGGCAAGGTCAATCTCGCCCCGGGCGCGGCGTCCCCATGCGTGAATGCTGGAGGGGTTGCCGATGTCGTGGTTGAGGACAGCGTCCATCCGGGCGCGGACGCGCGGATCGAGCGGGGTGGTGGCGTTGTGGTCGAGATAGATCACGGGATTCGATCCAGCAGGCAGCACTAAGAACGGGCGAACGGTTTACCGACGCTTGAGGACGGCAGCGGGGCGGGAAGAAGGTGCCGGTAAGCCAAGGGATGGCTCCGGAGCAGGGCGGGCGTCGGCGCGGCTGGGGACGAGTGCTCGGGTGCGATCGAGGACCGGTGCACTGGTGACGCGTTCGAGCCGGGCGATGGCGAGATTGTAGTCGAACCGGGCTTCGAGTTCGTTGGTGCGCGCGTCGGTGAGAGCAACGTTAGCCTGGAGGACGTCGAGCTGGGTGGCGGCTCCGACATCAAAGCGGGAATTAGCCAGACGAAGCGCTTCGGTGGCCTGTTCGACATTTTTGCGTTGGGAGAGGATAAGTTCCCGGGCTTCGACCCAGGCGAAGTAGGCCTGGCGGACTTCGGCATCAACGTCGCGCCGGGTTTGCTCGGAGTCGAGTTCGGCCGCGGTAATTTCCGCGCGGGTCTGTTCAAGCTTTCCGGCGGTGCGGAAGCCGTCAAAAATGTCCCACTGGCCCTGCACTCCAACCCTCCAGCCCTGATTGGCGGCGTCGAAGTTATTTTTGCTCCGGTCGGAGATAAAATCATAGCCGCCGAAGGCGGAGACGCGGGGGAGTGAGCCGGAGCGGTCGATCACGAGCTGACGGCGGGCGATGGCAATTTGCTGGTCGGCGAGCCGGATTTCCGGGCGGCGCCGGGCCGCCTGGCCAAGAATGTCTTCGAGCTTGAACGAGGACGGCTGGTAGTCGAGGTTGCCGACGACTCGGAAGGGGGGATTGGTTGCTTCAGGCGAGTAGTCGATGGCAAGGAGCCGGGCGAGGTTGATCAGAGCGATACGCTGGAGGTTGCGGGCACGAATGAGGGGCGGCTTGGCGTTGGCCAATTCAACTTCGGCGCGGAGGACGTTGAAACGGGTCACGGTCCCGGCGTTGAGGCGGCGTTCCTGATTGGCCAGTTCTTCTTCCAAAAGTTTGACCGTGGCCTCACGCACGTCAATAAGGGAGCGGGTGACGAGCACGTTGTAATAGGCCTCGCGAATCAGAAAAACGGTGGCGTCGATGGTGGCGTCGAGCTGAAGGAATGCATTGTTTTCGCTAAGCCGGGCAATGTCGATGGCTGCACCGACGGCACCGCCATTGTAGAGGAGCTGCGTGATGCCAACGCCTGCACTCCAGAAGCTTTGCTGTCGGCGCGGGCCGAAAGCGCCGAAGGTGCCATTGGCCAGTTCGTCGGCCTCCGTCGCGATGGAAGCGGTGAGGGACGCCTGGGGGAGGGCCTCGGCCCGGACTTCCACGATGACACCGTGGAGGCGCTTGATCTCTTGTTGGGCCTTGAGGATATCGGTGTTGCGGGCGAGGGCGAGGTTGAGGCAAGCGGGGAGATCGAGCGTGCCGGTCACGGGGCTGAGCCGGGAGGCACCGGCCTCGGCCACTGGCACCTTCCGGGGCTCGGCATGCGCAGAGCAGGCCAGAACAAACAAAAAGAGAGCCCCGCAGCGCAGGTGCACGGGCAGAGTTGCCATCATGGCAGGAGGAGAGAGGAGCAACCTGACTAGGAGCGTGCCTGGTCTGCAGCGACCTCGTTCTCCTCGACGTAAGCACGGATCGTCCGATAGATGCGGTTCCACGCCAATTGATCTTCCGGAGAGAGTCGTTCCATGATCCGGGTGATGCAGCCCGCCATTTCGTGTTTGTGGGCTTCGACAACGGCAGAACCTTTCGGAGTAATTTCCACG
>CALFVM010000181.1 GCA_937928665.1 uncultured Candidatus Methylacidiphilales bacterium | reverse complement strand
CTTGAGTTACCACGAACCGGAGGCACCGCGGTATGCTTGGCTGTTTCTGTTGGCACCCTTGGCCCTGATCCGGGTGGTACCGGAGGGATGGCCCAAGTGGTTGGCCCGTGTCTGGAAGTGGGTGGCGGTCGCGGTGCTGGTGGTGGCGGCAGCCCCGTTTGTGGTCAGCCAAGTCACGGATGGGCTTTATCCGCAGCTGGAGGGCCGGAGCGAGGTGTGGGATCAGACCTACTCGGTTGGCTTTGCCAATGGGCTTGCCACTCCGCGGGATGAAACCATCGGGGGCGTCGATACAGTCCCCCAGAACGAAGCCGAACCGGCGGTTCGGCGGGCGGCACCGCAAGAGTCTTCGGTGCCAGGGAAACCGTCGCTGAAGAAATTCGAGACGAACATGGCCCAACGGGTGGAGGCACGGATCCAGACGGGGCCGGGTGTGCCCGAATGGAATTGGCGGACGGTTGGCTACGGTTGGAACGGTCCGGTGACGGCGGAGCAGGAGGTCCGGCCGGTGCTGGTTTCAGCCGGGGTGGCGCGAAGCCTTTGTTTCCTGCGGGTGATGTTGCTGCTGATGCTGGCGGGAGTTCTTTTGGGGCTGGACCGATCGCGTGTGGCGGGTTGGGTCTTTCCGTCGCGTGGTGCGGGAGTGTTGGCGGCGGTTTTTGTCCTGTTGGCCTGGCCGGGTGCGGCCCAGGCCCAGTTCCCGGACAGTCAAATGTTAGAGCAGCTCAAGGCACGGTTGTTGCAAGTGCCGGATGCGTTTCCCACTGCGGCGTCGATTCCGCAGGTAGCGATGCAGTTGCGCGAGGACCGATTGGTGTTGGATGTGGAGGTTCACGCGGCGGTGGCGTGTGCGGTGCCGTTACCAGGGCGTTTGCCCTCGTGGTCGCCGGTCTCGGTTCAGGTGGCGGGCCGGTCGGAAACGGCTCTGCGCCGTGGGGATGGTTTCCTTTGGGTGGCCGTGCCGCAAGGGGTTAGCCGGGTGCGAGTCGAGGGGGCGGTCGCCGGGGCGACGGAATGGGAGTGTGCGTTTTTGCTGAAACCGTTCCGGGTAACGGTGGATGCGCCGGGTTGGGCAGTGAACGGGATCAAGCCGACGGGTGAGCCGGAGGCGCAGATTTTCTTTTCTCGTCAGGGCCGGACGACGGCGGGAGAAGCGACGTTTGACCAACGTGATTACGCGGCGGTGGTATCGGTGGACCGGACGTTGGAGCTGGGTTTGGTCTGGAAAGTCCGGACGGAGGTGCGGCGCCTCTCCGCGCCAGGGAAAGCGGTCTCCCTGCGGGTGCCTGTGTTGCCGGGCGAGAACGTGCTGACCGCCAATCTGACGGTGCGTGATGGTCTGGCGGAAGTTCGACTGGGTGCGCAGGAGCAGCAGGTGAGTTGGGAAAGTGAGCTGACGCAGACGGAACGAATCGAGCTGAAGACGGCGGTGAACGATGCCTGGGTGGAACGATGGACCCTGATGGTTTCGCCGGTTTGGAGCGTGGCGTTGAAGGGCTTGCCGCCGATGTTTGAACCGGGTAACCCCGCGTTGGTTCCGGTCTGGCAGCCGTGGCCGGGCGAAAGTGTGGAGCTGGAGATTGGCCGTCCGGAAGCCGTGGAGGGGGCGACATTAACGGTGCAACGGGCCCGCTTGCGAACAGAGATTGGACGACGCCAACGGAGTTCGACCCTGGCCCTCACTTTGCAATGCAGCGTGGGTCAAGATCTGGCTATCGGGTTGCCAGAAGGTGCGGAAGTCTCGTCCGTGAACATGGCCGGGCAAACGCTGCCCGCACGGATGGACGCAGGCCGTATCATTGTCCCGGTAAGGCCCGGCCTTTCTGAGGTGGCGGTGGTCTGGCGGGAGAATCGGGAGCTGGGCACGGTGGCCAAGGGCGATAGGATCGCGTTGCCGGTTGAGAGCGCGAATGTGACCCTGAACCTGCGTGTTCCGAAAGATCGTTGGGTGCTGTGGACGGGAGGGCCGCAGCAAGGACCTGCTGTGCGGTTCTGGGTAGTGGTGGTGTGCGCGGCGATCGCGGCCTACATTCTGGGTGGGCGATCGCTCTCGCCGATCAAGGGCTGGGAATGGTTGTTGTTGGCACTTGGATTAACTCAGGTCACCTTGGCAGCGGCTGCGGTTGTCATCGGGTGGTTTTTTGTCTTTGCCTGGCGGGGGCGGAATCGATGGTCGAACTGGGCTCCGTGGGCGTTCAACCTCGGGCAGTTCGGGCTGGCTCTGCTGACCCTCATTATGCTCGGGGTGGTGTTGGCGGTCGTCGGTGCCGGGCTCTTGGGCAATCCGGAAATGTTCATCACCGGGAATGGATCGACGATGACGAGCCTGAACTGGTTTGCGCCCCGGGCGGGAGCGATCCTTCCCGAGCCGACGATGGTCTCGGTGTCGGTGTGGTGGTACCGATTGTTGATGCTGGCGTGGGCCTTGTGGCTGGCGTTTTCGCTGATCCGCTGGCTGAAATGGGCCTTTATCCAGTTCGGTGCTGGCGGTTGGTCCCGTGCATCCCAGAAAGGCGAAAACGGGCGACCACCATCGGCTCCGGCATCGGGTTCACCGCCTCCTTTGCCGAAAATGTGAAATCCCGTGGCCACGAGTGCCGGTGGAGTTGGCCAGATCGTTTTGAAGAGGCCGGAGCCGGGCGCGCGGCCAGGGTTTAAGTCGCGGACGGGAACCTTATTGCTTCCAGAACTCCCACCAACCCTTGGAACCAGCTTTCGGAGGCGGGGCGACCTCGTAAAGGATATCAAGAAGAGGCTTGGCTGTGGCTGGAGCGGGAACTTTTCCCGTGAGAATGTCCTGGGCAATGACAGGTTTCCCGTAGAATTTAGAGTTCTGATTATTTTCTGCCGCCACGACGCCGCCATCGAAAGCGATCGAGGCAAAGAGACCTTCCCGTTTGGCGTAAACGTAGACCGATGCAGTCGGATTGAACGTGGTCCCCATCGCTGCAGCATCCGGCCCGGCCACCGCCGTCATGGTCCCTGCGAATTTCACCTCGGTGCCCTCGGCAAATTTCTGAACGGCGGCGTCGTCCATTAAAAGAAAGACGGCGGTGATCTTTTGGGCACCCACCTGGAGTCCGATTCCGGCGGAAGCACTTGAGATGAAAGCTGGTCCGCTCCACCCCGTTTTGGTCCGAGCCACCACCACACCGTCCCCGGCCGACCCTGAGAGGATGAAGCCGCCTTTGGTGGTGTCGAGAATGACGAGCCCTTTGGTTTTTTCCAGCAGGCTGGGCGGAATGGTCGGGGAAGGTCCGGAGGTGAACTCTTTGAGGATGACCCCGGAGCGGGTCACAATAGTATCAAGGCTGGAGGCGTGGAGACTGGTTCCGGCGAGGAGAAAAAGAGCGGCAGAGGCGGAAAGAAGCCGTGTAATCATGACTGAGACTTAACGGCAAAGGAATCGGAGGTAAATCGAAAACTGAGGTCAGGGCTTGGTAGCACCTTGGGCATGCAGGCGATGATAATGTAGTAATATAAATGATTTAATAGACCGGTCTAACCGTCACGTGACGGTGTAGGCGTGCTAAGATTAATAAGGGAGATTTGTTAGAGGTGGGAGGAGGGAGGAGGGGTTAGAGCCAGGGGCCGAGGTGGCCGACGCGGGCGAGGTTGGCTGCGAGGAGTTCGGTGCCGAAGCGGGCAAGGGCTTGGTGCTCGGGGTCGCCGATGTCGTAGCGGATGGCTTCGGTGAGGTAGTGGTGCTCTTCCTCGGAGGTGGAGAGGTGAGGACGCCGGGCGAGGCCGGCACGGCACCAGGCGCGGAGCTGGTCAGCAGCGGCGGGGGAGAGATTGAAACCGGGGCGGAGTGCCCAGACGGCGAAAACGAAGGGAAGTCCGGTCCAGTCGAACCAGGCGGCACCGAGGTCGTCGATGAGTTCGGGGTTGATCTTGCGGCGTTGATGGAGGGCGCGATCACCGATCCAGAGCTGGGCGTCGGCGGGGGTGTCCTGGGGAAGGAAGGTGACGGGTTGGTGCCAGTGACGGAGAAAGAGGAGACGAAGGAGGTTGGCGGAGGTGCGGGAGCCGTGGTCGAGGGCGACGGTGCGGACGGCTTCGCGTGGGCCGCGGCGGAGAAGGAGGACGCTGCGAACTTCTCCAAGGCAGGCAATCCCAAAGCCAGCCACAGCTGACCATCCTTGATCGAGGGCGGAGAAGGAAGGGACGAGGGCGAGGTCGAGGTGACCGGCGGCGAGGCGTTGGGCGAGCTGGGCGGGCTCGGCGAGTTCGGGCGGGTGGGGAAACGCGGCGATGAGGGGGCGGGCGTTTAGAAAGGGGACGCAGCCGATGCGCAGGGGGAGCAACGGGCTCACGATGCGGTGACGGATTCAGGGCGGAGGGTGCGGTAAAAGGTGTCGCGCTGGACGGGTTCGCGGCCGGCTTCGCGGATGGCTTTGATGAGGGTGGCGCGGGTCATGGCGGCGGGGGTGGAGGCACCGGCCATGTGGAAAATTTTCTCTTCGATGATGGTGCCGTGGAGGTCATCGACACCGTAGCTGAGGGCGATCTGGGCGATGGGTAGGCCGGTGCTGATCCAGTAGGCGGTGAGGTGATCGATGTTGTCGAGGTAGATGCGGGCGACGGCGAGCATACGGAGTTCTTCAAGGGCGCCGATGCGGCGGATGTGGGCGAGCTGGTTGTTTTCGGGTTCGAAGGCGTAGGGGACAAAGCCGGTGAAGCCGCCGGTTTCGTCCTGAAGCTGGCGGAGGCGGCGCATGTGATCGATGCGGTGTTCGAGCGTTTCCAGATGGCCGTAGAGCATGGTGGCGGTGCTGCGGCCCCCCATCTGGTGCCAAGTCCGGTGGACCTCGATCCATTCCTCGGCGGTTTCTTTGCCGCGACAGATCCGGTTGCGGACGGTGGGATCGAAGATTTCGGCACCGCCCCCGGTGAGGGCGTCAAGTCCAGCAGCGCGGAGAGCTGCGAGGGTCTCGGCGATGGGCTGTTTATGGATGCGCTCGGCGAGGTGGCGGATTTCGATGGCGGTGAAGGCTTTGAGAATGAGGGAAGGATCGAGGGCCTTGAGGCTGGCGAGCATGTCGGTGTAGAACGAGAAGGGTAGGGTGGGATGAAGCCCGCCGACGATATGGATTTCGGTGATGCCATCGGCGAGGCTTTGCCGGGCGGCGTCCACCATGTCGTCGATGGCGAATTCGAAGGCGTCGGGATCACGTTTCCGCCGGGCGAAAGCGCAGAATTGGCAGCTGAGGATGCAGACGTTGGAGTAATTGAGGTAGCGGTTGACGACGTAGCTGGCGCGGTTGCCGTTGATACGTTCGCGGACGAGGTTGGCGAGGCGTCCGAGTTCGTGGAGGTTGGGATGACGGAGGAGGGTGAGGGCGTCCGCGTCGGAGATCCGTTTGGCGGTGGCGACGTCATCAGCGATTTCAGGAAAGGACCTCATCCGGGAAAAGCATCGTTTGGGTTCGGAAAAGATCAACCGGAACCGGCTGCTGATGCTTATTTTTGTCTGAATGAGGAAAGGAGAGCGGGCGATGGGAGTGGGGAGAAGCAAGCCGGAGAGGTGGGCAGGTGAGAAGGGAGGGTGGTGCGACGGTGAAGAAGGGAATTGACTAATTTCTTGATGTAGATAGCTGAGTGAAAAAGTTCACCTCATGAAAACAAATCTGGCGGATTTGTGGCGACACTTGATGTTGGGGGACGGTGATAGGCTGATGGGATCGGGCCGTGGAAAATTCGGGGGTTTGATGGGGTGGGGGATGGGGGTGGGATTTGCGGCGGTTGGCGTGATTTTTTTAAGTCTGGTGAATCAGGTTGTGGGGCAGGCGGCTCCGGATCGGACGGGATCGCCCCCGGCAGCGGTGACTCCGGTTCCGGCAGCGCCGAGCGTTCCGGTGGTTCCGGAAGTTCCGGTGGTGCCACGGACGCCGACCGAGCCGATGTTCAAGCCGCCGAGTCGTCCGGGTGTGACGATGCCGGATCGAACCCGTCCGGCGGAGTCAGGTGTGTCGGCTGGCGAGTCGGCCAGGCAGCTTTTCAAGAAGCATCAGAATCGTCCGGACGCATCGGGCGTTAGCGAACAGCCGGGAGGCGGATCGAGACCTCCCAAGACTTCGGCGAATCCAACCTCAAGTGGGAAAGAGCCTGCGCGCTCCGCGGGAGGAGATGTTAACAGAATCAAGGCTCCTCCAACGGCCAAGGTGCTGGAGGAGGTGCCCCGCCCCGACCAGAGTGATGTTGAGGGCCCAGGGGTCGCCACCTCGGGAGGCGGGGGATTATCGGAGGTGGGAGAGGCGGTTCTTCCTGGACCGGAAATCGCTCAACCGGAGTCACTGAGGGCTCCGGCAGGGGAGTGGGTGGATCCGGCGGGACGTCCGAGGGTCGAGGTGGCGCCCTTGGTTCCGCAACAGGGCGATGCTCCGGCCCCGACGCCGGCTGGTGTTGGGGGACAGGCTCCGTCCATTCGGCAAGATATCGGAACCGGGTTGCAGGTGATCGGGGGAATGATTGGTGGCAAAATCGGCGGGGCACTCTCAGGAGCGGGTAAGGCGGTGGGAGCGGAGACGGCG
>CALFVM010000180.1 GCA_937928665.1 uncultured Candidatus Methylacidiphilales bacterium | reverse complement strand
TCGAAGCCTGGGCCATAAATCATTCGCATCACCAGCGAATAAACGCGGGTGTCTTGATACATTGGAGAACCAGGATGAATGCGTGTCCTCATAGATTAGATTCAGCCCAAAGAACTTAGCGACCGCCCATGCGGAGAGGCGACCAAAAACAAGCCGACCCCCAAACCCGACCAGGCCCGGCTAAAACCAAAACGACACCACGTCCCGATCATTCCACACGCATCCGCTGTCTATTCCCCTCGGGCGGGGCACACTCCGTGCCGGTCGCTTCGAAGCCGAAGCTTTCCTACCAATCTTTCTATGAACGACTTACATCGATCTAGGCGCTTGGCTCAACCCATTCCGGGTCAATTTCAACCGCCACGGACCGTTGCAACAAATCCACCGATAAAACCAGCCGCGTCCGGCCCGCCCGACGCACGATGATCCCCTCCAATCCCCGGAGCTTCCCCACCGTGATCCGAACCCGCTGGCCCGCTCTCAAGAACGCGACATCCTCCAACTCAACCCCCGCCTCAAGTGCACGATGCAACGCCGCCAACTCCCGCACCAGCCGGACCTGATCGACCACTGGATGAATGGCGGCGACATGCCCTGAAGCAAAAACCGCGTTTTTCCTCTCCGCAGGAAACGCTCCAAAAACGTAACCCGGAAAGATCGGGTGGTGGAACGTTACCCGCTTCCCCGGATAGATTCGCACCCGCGGTCGCAACGGCAAATCCACCCGCAACCCTTCCCGCTCCAGCCACCCCGCCACCTGCTTCTCCTGTCGGGGCCGGCTGTGAATCAGCCACCACGGTTCCCGCGCACGGGAGGCATCGGCGATCGGCGCGGCTTCGACCCAGGCTGCGGTCACAGCACCTTCTCCAGAATGGGCACGACCGCACCCAGCTTCTTCCGCGCCGCCTGAAGCTTCTCGATCCGTTTCTTCATAAAAACCAGCCGCGCACTGGCCGGGCCTTCCCCTTTCTTCAGTGCCGTTTGCATCGTCTCAAGCTGGTGCGCGGTCGAAACCAACCTCGGTTTCAAAACTGTCGCCAGCACATGGTGCAACACCCGGCGGAAATCGTCCCGCGCCTGCCAGAAATCCCGGCGCTCGCCGCTGACCCAAACCCGTTCGACCGCACCGAACTCGCCCAACCGCCGCAGGCTCATGCTGGCATTGCCCTTGCTGATCCCCAGGTCCCGGACCAAATCCTCCAGTCCCAGCGGTTCCGGACTTAGATAAAGAGCGGCATACACCTGCCCCAACGACCGGGCCAGACCGAGCCGGAGCGCCGCGCGCCCGCCCAGATCGACGAAATCGCGCCAAACCGCAGATTCAACATCGTTCAAAACGTTTTGAATCTTAAGTCTCTCCCATCCCCTCGGGCAAGCCCTTTTCTCAAAGCCTCCTCCCGCCCCTCCTCCGCCGTTCCGTTTGCTCCAAGCCCGAATCCGCGCCATCCTTCCACCCCGTGGTTCAACCCGTCTTTTTTCATCACACCGAGTGGCCCGAAACCAACCAAGCCCTCCTCCGTGCCGCCTGGCGGGACCGCCGGTTCCCGGCCAAGTTCCATTACCTCACCCCCCTCCAGGCACACCGCTGGCTTGCTGTTCACCGCGCCCATTCTCCCTCCCGCACCGACCCCGGCTGCCTCGACATCTACGATCGCATCTTCACACGCGCCGCCGAAGCCGTCCCGGGGGAGGCGGTCCAACTGTGCGGTCTTGGCAGCGGTGGCGGCATGAAGGACGCCCGATTCCTCTCCGCCCTGGACAGTGTCGGCGCATCCGCTCGGTACGTTCCTTGTGACGCCAGCCCCACGCTCGCCCTTATTTCGGCTGGGCGCGCCCGGGCGAGTGCGCCCCGCCGGATCATTCGACCGTTCGTGGCCGACCTGAGCGCGATGGAAGATCAAGAATCTTTCTGGAGAGAGGGCGGGCCGGAACAGGAGCGGCAAATCTTCTCCCTCCTCGGCATGGTCCCCAATCTCGACCCCGGCCCGATCCTCGCCAAACTGGCCGCATGGTCACAACCGGGCGATCTGCTGGTGGTCAGTGCCAACCTGGCCCCAGGTCCGGATGCCGAAGCCGGTTGCCGAGCTGTCCTTCCCCAATATGCAAATAGGGAAACGGAGGACTGGCTTCGGTCGATCCTCGAAGACGCGGGCCTTCCCCGGGAGCAGATCAGAATCGGGTTCGGCATCGAACGCTCACCCACCGAACCTCGTCTCTTCCGGATTTTCGCCCGGGCCTTCGCCCTGACCGACTTGGAGATGCCCGCGTATCCTGACCTGGTGCCATGGAAACAAGGCGAACCGTTCGATCTTTTTTACTCCAACCGTTTCACACCCGGTCTCTTCACGGACCTGCTTAACGAACGGGGCTGGAGCGCAACGGCCCAAGAACTCGCTCCCTCAGGAGAAGAAGGCGTCTGGCTGGTCACCCGCAACAAGGATTCGCAGCAGCCCATCCCGGGGTTGGATTCATGACCAGACGGGATTGACCCTGGCGGGCTAAGCCCCCTGCTGCGCATCCTGGCAGACTTCGGGGTTCAGGATTTCCATCGTCTCCCCGCCAAACCCCAAGGCCACCACACCTTCCCGCGTCATGTGAGTCAGGAGGGAATCGTCAAAAGCAATGCTGGCCACCATGGGAATCACCTTAAAATCGTTGTATTCGGGAAAGAACTCCTTGAAGTCATCGAGAGATTGCAAGAACTCCCGGCTCTTTTCCGGCGTCGGTTTGCTCTTCGCCTCACAGACCAACACGGCATCGTCCGAAACCGCCAATAGATCAATCTCCTTCAACCGGCTCCGCTCCCATGGAAGTCGCCGCTTCAGTCGGATCGCCGAAAACAGGGATTGTCGCCCTCCAAAGACCTGGGAGGCCACCCGGGGAAGATTCGGCCACACCATATTCTCAATCATCAGGCCTTGGGAATCCGTCACCTCGGCCAAGCGACGATTAAAATCTTTCCGGTCCTTTTCAGCCTCTTCCCATTTCTTTTGCGTCTCTTTCCACCAAGCTCTTGTTTCTTCCCATCGTTGTTCAGATTGCTTCCGGTCTTCGTCGGCCTTTTTCCGGTCCTCGTCCATTCTCCTCCGGTCCTCATCCGCCCTCTTCCTATCTTCTTCAGCCTGCTGCTGCAGCACGAGAAGTTGGTGGTCCGTCCGGGCGTTAGACGCCCGAATTTCCGCGATGTCTTCATGGATAGCCGCTTGAATCCGGCTCGACTCGCGCATGAACTGCGCCAGCACGGACTCCAGATTTTCGACGCGATCCTCCACCGATAGTATAACGGAGAAGTAGCCGAACCGAACCCGCAAACAAGGCCGGAGTAACCGCCGGACTCCCGGTCATCACCCGGTCCCGCGGCCTTCCCTTATGCTGATTCGTCGCGCCTGACTCGGCCCGCGCATGGCACTGCCCGCCGCTTTCAACGCATTTCGCCGGGCCGACGCCGCGAGGGTGACTCTGCCCAAGGTCCGGTTCTCGCGTGCCCGCGGTCAAGTCGGCGGGTTCTTCACAATTCCGCCGTGCATGCCGAGGTTGCCCACTTGAGTGCCACGAATCGCCCCCGCCTACAGCCGGATCAAGAACGGCGTTTCTGTCCACCACCCGGATGAAGCCCGCCTAGAGACCGGGCCGCTGCGGGGGAGGTTTCACCGGCCCGACCGGCGGCGGCGGCGGCAGTGGAGGCTGAACGCGCATGGGTATTGTGTCGCCGGGACCCGGTTTTGAGGCAGTGCGATGTGGGGATTCCGGAGCCGCCGGACCCATCGTGACTGCTGGCCGTTGCGTCACCGGAGGTGGCGGTGTCGCTATTGGAGCCGGAGGCCCGGACACCTCGACGGGCCCAGAGGTCAGTGCGGGGGGCGGTGGAACAACCGGTGCGGCAACCGGGGTGGGCGGTGTTGAAACCAACGGCACAGGCACCGGAACGACTTCCGGGGCGGGACTCGGTGCCGAAGCCACCGGGGGCGGCACGGGCGATTCCGGCGCAGGCGGGTTCGGGGCCGACCCGGCTGGCCCACCTCCAGCCGTGCGCTGTTTCAGCCTTTCTACCACATAGAACAACGCCGGGATGATCAGAATTCCGATAAACGATGCCGCCATCATTCCCCCAATGACAGTCAGGCCCATGACCTGTCGGGAGACCGCTCCGGAACCCGAGGCCGTGGCCAAAGGCACGCACCCGAGGATAAAAGCGAACGAAGTCATGAGGATGGGACGGAACCGAAGTTCAGCCCCTTCCAGTGATGCGGCGAGCAGGTCCATGCCCTCTTCAACGCGGACTTTGCAGAATTCGACAATGAGGATGGCGTTCTTTGCGGCCAACCCGATGAGCATGACCAACCCGATCTGGGCGTAGATGTTATTCTCGTAGATTGGGCTGAGAAACCGCATACCCCACAGCCCTCCCAAGGCGCCAAAAACCGCGACCGGCGTGCCCAGCAGGACGGAAAAGGGAAGGCTCCACGACTCATACTGGGCGGCCAGGATGAGGAAAACAAAAAGCAGCGACAGGGCAAAGATGGCAGCGGGCGGCACGCCGGTGGCCGCCTTTTTTTCCTGGAAGGACATCCCCATGTATTCGTAGCCCATCTCCGGTGGCATGGTTTGCCGGAAGGTTTCCTCGAGGGCAGCCATGACCTGGGCGGAACTGGTGCCGGGGACGGCACTTACGTTCAACTGAACACTTCGATAGAGGTTGAAACGCATGGTGAATTCGGGACCGAAGGTGGTGCCGAGCGTGGCGACGGAATCCAATGGAACCGGCTTGCCCGAGCGGTTCTTGACGTAGAAATGGGTGATATCCGAGGCGTCGGTCCGGTAGTTGCCATCGGCCTGAACAAAGACCTGCCACTGGCGTCCGAACCGGTTAAAGAAGTTGACGAAGGCACCTCCCATGAAGCACTGCAGGGTCTGATACACATCTTTCACATCGAGTTCCTGCTTCAAAACTTTATCCCGGTTCACCTCAACAGAGACCCTCGGAACCGCGTAACTCCAGGTGGAAAGGACACTGGCAATTTCCGGCCGTTGCCGGGCCGCCGCGATAAAAGTTTTCATATTGTCCGCCAGGAATTCGACATCCCCACCGGACCGGTCCTGCAAAACAAAGGTGACGCCTCCCGCTGTTCCCACCCCGGGAATCGCCGGCGGCGGGAAAGCAAAACCGATGAAGCCGGGCTGAGCGGCTAGTCGCCGATTGATTTGTGAGGTGATTGCAGCGAAGGACTTATCCTTTTCTTTCCGCTCATCCCACGGCTCCAAGGTGACGAAGAAGAACGCATTGTACGAGGTGCTGACCCCGCTGAGCAGGTTGTAGCCGACGACGCTGGTGACATGGGCCACGCCCGGGATGCCCAAGATGGCTTCCTCAACTCCTTTGGACGCCGCATCGGTCCGCTGGAGAGAGGCGGCCTGGGGCAATTCAATCCCCACAAAGGCGTAGCCCTGGTCCTCGTCAGGAATGAATGCCGAGGGCAGGCTTTTCCCGAAGAACCCCGATCCGGCCACCAGGAGCAACAAGAAAAGCCCGGTGATGAAGAGCTTGCGGATGAGGAAACGACAGACCCCGACGTACCCGCGGGTCAGCCCACCGAAGGCTCGGTTAAAGACGCGGTAGAACGGGCCGAGCGGTCCCCCGCTTCCGGTCTTCGGCCGGAGAAGAATCGCACAGAGGGCCGGACTCAGGGTCAGGGCATTGAATGCGGAGAGGAGGATGGAAACGGCAATGGTGATGGCAAACTGCTGGTAAAGCTGACCCGTGATCCCCGGAATAAAGATCGTCGGGACAAAGACAGCCGACAAAATCAGCGCGATGGCAATGACCGGACCGGTGACCTCGGACATCGCTTTGAGCGTGGCTTCCCGGGGCGTAAGCCCTTTTTCAATATGGTGCTCGACGGCTTCCACCACCACGATGGCGTCATCCACCACCAAACCAATCGCCAGGACCAGGCCGAACAGGGAAAGCGTGTTGATGGAAAATCCGAACAGGGGGAAAAAGGCAAAGGTGCCAATCAGGGATACCGGCACCGCCAGCAACGGGATCAAGGTGGCCCGCCAGCCCTGCAAGAAAATAAATACGACCAGAATCACGAGGACCAGCGCCTCAAAGAGCGTGTGAACGATCTCCTTGACTCCCTCGCTCACCGCAAGGGTGGTGTCGAGTGCCACCGTATACTCGAGATCGTCGGGAAAACGTTCTGCCAACTCGGCCATCAGTTTACGGGCTGAGTTGGCGGCATTGAGAGCATTGGAACCCGGGGTTTGGTATAAGGCGAGGACAGCGGACGACTTTCCGTCGAATCGCGCCTGGATGCTGTAGGTGTTGGAGCCCAGTTCAACCCGGGCCACGTCCCGCACCCGAACCATCGATCCATCGGGGTTGGCCCGCAGGACGATATCTCCAAACTCGGCTTCGGTCTGCAGGCGCCCCTGCGCCGCCACCGAATAGGTAAACGCCTGGCCGGGTGGCACCGGCTCTCCGCCAATCGTTCCGGCCGGATTGACCGTGTTCTGACTCTGGATCGCTCCGATGATTTCAGGAATTGTCACATTGAGCTTGGCCAGACGATCGGGCAGCACCCAAATCCTCATCGCATACTGACCAGCCCCGAAAATATTGACCGAGGCAATCCCGTTAACCCGGGTCAGCGCGTCACTTAGATTGATATAGGCGTAGTTGGAGAGGAACGTGCTGTCGTACGTCCCGTTGGGCGACGAAAGCGCGAAGATAATCAACGGCGAAGCGTTCCCCTTGTTGACGGAAACACCAAGCGCACGCACCTCAGCCGGGAGCTGCGACTCGGCCTGCGCCACACGCATCTGGGTCAGGATTTGGTCGGTGTTCGGGTCCGTGGCCAAATCGAAGTTCACCCTCAGCGACATGCTCCCGGAGTTCGAGTTGGTGGAGTACATGTAGTTCATGCCGTCCACACCACTCATCATCTGTTCGATCGGCGTTGCCACCGACTCCTCGACCGTCACCGCATCCGCTCCGGTGTAGGAGGCGGTCACGGCAATCTCGGGCGGGACGATGTCGGGGTATTGCGCCACCGGCAGCCCCAGCATCGAAACCAGCCCAACAATGCTGAGGAGGATGGAGATGACCATGGCCACAATGGGCCGGTTGATAAAAAACTTCGCCATAGAATCAGGCTAATCTGCCGGTGATGACGGGGCGGGCGCAGGCACCCCGGAAGCTGCGGCGTCCGACCGAACACGGACCGGCCCATTCCGGGTTATTTTTTGAAGGCCCTCAGTCACGACACGTTCACCCGGCTTTAACCCCTCACGGATCAACCAGAGTGGACCGACCCGAAATCCGGTGGTGACCGAACGGATTTCGGCGTTACTCCCGGCGTCGACCACGATGACCTGAGTGTTCCCCTGCAATTCACGCACCGCCTCCTGTGGGACGAGCAGACCCCCTTCGATTGTGTCCACTGTGGCCCGAACCTTGGCAAAAGAACCAGGACGCAGGATATTATCAGGGTTCGGAAAAAGTGCTGCCGCTCCGAGCGTTCCGGTCGTCGGATCAATCTGCCGATCGACAAAATCAAACCGGCCCTTGTGTGGATAGACCGAGCCATCGGCCAGAATCAACTCAATCGTGGCCGGCCGATCCTCCGCGGCAGGGGTCCGGATCGCCACGGCAATTTCATCCGCTGCTTTCAAATATTCCTGTTCACTGACGCTGAATTTCGCCCGAATGGGATCGAGCGTGGACACGGTGGTCAGCAGGTTGCCATCCCCGCCACCAACTAAATCTCCCACTTGAGCCTGTGCCTGCCCCGCCACGCCGGTGATGGGTGATTGAATCGAGGTGAACCCCAGGTTGATTTTCGCCGCCTCCAGGTTGGCCAGAGCTGCCTGGAGACTCGCCCGGGCTGCTGCGTCCTGTTCCACCGCCGTATCCAGCTCCATTTGACTGATGGCATCTCTTTTGATCAGCTCCTGAGCCCGTTTCAGGTTCGCATCCGTCCGGACCTGTTCGGCCTCAGCCCGGGAAACCTCACTCCGGGCCTGCGCCAGAGCTGCCTCAAATGGACGCGGATCGATTTCAAAAAGCGGCTGCCCTTTATTCACCAACGCCCCCTCCCGGTAAAGCTGCCGGAGGAGGTAGCCCCGCACTTGGGCCTGAATTCGTGCGTTGACCGATCCGTCAAGCACACCGATCCATTCTGCAACCTCAGGCACGTCCCGTTGAATCACCGGCATCACCACCACCTCAGGCGGCGGCGGGGGCGGGGAAGCCTTTTGGCCACCGCATGCGCTCAATGACATCGCCACGATCACCAAGGCAATTTCTCGGAACGTCATACAATCCTACCGTCAACCAAACACCCATTCCAAGCAAGCACGAAAAAGCTTCCCCCACGCAGTCCAGCATTTGGTTTGCCCAAACCTCCAACGATCAGGCACAGTCCCGCCGATGAAATGGATGCTTGCCGCCACCGCCCTCTGGTTCTTGGCCGGATGTGCCAACCCGAATCCCAACCGCATCCAGGTCAATCAAGACTACCGGCAATGGCAGGACAGCCAGGCACCAGCCGGCTGGTACTGAACGAAAGCCAACCCGTTCAAGCCAGTTTTCCAGAAAAAAGAAACAGGACTGAATAAAAAAGATGCTCCGGGAACGCAAGGTTTCCCATCCCCTTCACTCAGCGCCAGCCCAGCTCCGGATCTCGCGGACGGTTCCCGCCAAAGCTATTTCCCTAAATTGTTCTTGGTCAATATTTTAAAAAATATTTAGCCTGGCCTGCAACGTGCTTTTCCAGAGTCAGAAGAAGTCGAGTGGACGCCTTTCAACCGATGCCTCCAACCGATTCCTTTCGCGGTGCTCCCATTGACAGAACGCCGGACTTCGCTATCAGCTTTCGCCACTGAACCCAAATAAGGGGAATGATGATGAAGACCAAACAACCAGCGATCGATCTGACGCGCGACCTGTGGAAGATGAACTTCTACACCGAACCCAAACGCCGACTCGGCCTTTGGGGAACCCTGGTCGCCAGCAACCTCGTCTGGCTCTCTGCCTTTTGCGTGCTCGTCACCCTTCTGGTCGGAACAACCCGCTTCGGTTCTTTCATGACCGAGGTTTACCTCACCGAACAGGCCAAATGGAACGAGTGGAAGAAGACTAAGGAAAACGCCATCGCTGAGCGTGAAATGGAAATCGCCCGCATGGTGGCTTTCCAGACTTCGTCCCCTGGCGATGTGCTCGATCTTGCCAAAAGGATCAACCGAGTGCTCGAGTCCGGTTACGGCTCCCAGCGTCATTTCCTCGAACGGGCCATTCCCGAGGCCATCCGCATTCAGGTCCAGCACGGCATTCCCGCTTCAGCCGTCCTCTCCATGGCCATCTACGAGAGCGGCTACGGGCGGTCCGACCTCTCCAGAAGTCATCACAACTATTTCGGTATGAAAGCCTTCAACAACTGGACAGGTCCGCGTGCCGTTGACATGCCAACCAAGGATTCTGGCGTCATGACCCGGGCCGACTTCCGGGCTTATCCCACTCTCGAGGCCGGATTTCAGGGCTTTGTTGAATTCCTCAAAACCAATCCCCGCTACGCCCGCGCCTTCAACGAACGCCAGGGGCTCCCTTTTGTGCAACGGGTTCTGGCGGCTGGCTATTGCCCTGACGCCGACTACCTCGCCCGCATTCGCACCATCATGAACCGGCACCGCCTCCACGAGCTGGATTACATCCTGGAGTCCGGTCCGGAAAGTCCCTTCCAGATTGCCCTCCGCGAAGGGGAAGGTGCCGTTCGCCCAACCGGGCCCAAAGATTCCTCTTGAACCTTCGACTTTCACCCTCCAGGGGCTCCAACCGATTTTTGCTTGCCATGCCCGGGCGGTTTTTTATCGTCCACGGCATGTTGTTCTCCGGTGCCTCTCCCTATTATGCCGCACGCTAACTGCGTTCGCCGCTCTAAGGCACGGTTCCCCTGTCCCGCCCCGTTTTCGGTAGCGGTCCTACTTTGATTCCGCGCGCCATTCCACCCATCACGGAGGTTCCCAATTAGTCAGAACGTTAAATTTCTTCGCGTCAACCAGCGCATTCGCGCCCGCGAAGTTCATGTCATCGATCCCGAAGGCCAAAGCCTCGGGACCCTTCCCATCCAGGATGCGCTCCATCGGGCGCGCGATTTCGGGCTCGACCTCGTTGAAATCAGCCCACGGGCCGTTCCGCCAGTCTGCAAAATCCTCGACTTCGGCAAATACCGCTACGAGATGTCGAAGAAAGAGAAGGAGGCCCGCAAACACAACCTCGCCTCAAAACTCAAGGAACTCAAATTCCGCCTCAACATCGACGCCCACGATTACATGGTCAAATTGAAGCGTGCTGAATTCTTCATGCTCCGCGGCATGAAGGTCAAGCTCCTCCTCGCCTTCCGTGGCCGTGAAATGCAGCGCAAGGACGACGGGATGAAGCTCATCCAGCGCATCCGGGAAGACCTTCTCCACGTTGGCACAGCGGACACCGAACCGAAATTGCTTGGCAAAAACATCAACGTCATGTTAACTCCACTGCCCGCTTCGAAACGGACCCGCAAATATACGCAGGAAGACGAGCCAGAAGTGGAGGACGCGGAAGATCATGATCCCGATCCCGAAGAGGACGATCATGACGAGGACGAGTCCAGAACTTAACCACCAACAGAGCTATGCCCAAACCCATTGCACGCAGCAAAACCAAGAAGGCCGTCGCCAAGCGGTTCAAAATCACCGCTTCTGGCAAAATCCTGGCCTCCAACGCCGGGCGGCGTCACCTCGCTTCCAGCAAAAATCGGAAGCGGATGCGCCACCTCGCCAAGCGGAAACTTGTTGACGGCACCGACGAGGCCCGTGTCAAAGCCTGTCTGCCATTCCATTCCTAATCCCGGGCACACCCGGCCAACCTCAACCCACCCACTCCTATGCCCAGAGCCACCAACGCCGCCGCCTCCCGCCAACGCCGTAAACGTGTCGTCGATGCCGCCAAAGGTTACCGCGGCAACCGCAGCAAACTTTTTCGCTACGCCAAAGACGCCACCACCAAGGCCAAAGTCTGGAACTATCGCGACCGGAAAACCAAAAAACGGAACTTCCGCTCCCTCTGGACCCAGCGCATCAACGCCGCTGTCCGGGCGGAAAACACGACCTACAGCAAGTTCATCGCCAACCTCGACAAAGCCAACATCGAACTGGATCGCAAAATCCTTGCCGATCTCGCCGCAACCGAACCCGCCGTCTTCAAGGAAGTTCTCAAGGCCGCCCAGGCTGCCTGAACTCCCTGGAACCTACTGAACCCTTCTCACGCGCCGGCGAGCCATTGCCCCTCGCCCGGCGCGTTTCCTTGATGCAACACGATCTTGAACGCCTTCGCGAGGAGGCTCTCGCCGAACTCTCCGCCGTCGCCTCCCCCGGCGCCCTCGAAGCCTGGCGCATCACCTACCTCGGGCGCCAGGGTCGCCTCCCCGCCCTGCTCGAGCGGATGAAAGATCTAACCAAAGACGAGCGCCCCGTCATCGGGCGCCTTGCCAACGCCGTCAAAACCGCCCTGCAAAGCGGTTTCGACGATAAAAAAATCTCCATCGAAGCCACCGCCGAAACCGGCCCCCTCGACCCCTCCCTGCCCGGCCGCGCTCCCGCTGCCCGACCCCGCCACGTCCTCCGCCAAACCATGGAACGGATGACGGACATCTTTCGCCGCATGGGCTTCTCCTTGGCCGACGGACCCGAGATCGAAACGGAGTTCCACAACTTCGACGCCCTCAACACCCCTCCCGACCACCCCGCCCGAAACGAGCAGGACACTTTTTACCTCGACCTCAATGACCTGCCCGGCCAGGGCCGCCGTCTGCTCCGTTCCCAAACCTCCCCTGTCCAAATCCGGGTAATGCAATCCCAAACGCCTCCCATCCGCATCATCGCCCCCGGACGCTGCTACCGGCGCGATGAAATTGATGCCACCCATGGTGCCTTCTTTCACCAGATGGAAGGTCTCTACGTCGCGGAAAACGTCTCCCTCGCTGATCTCAAAGGCACGCTCGAGTTTTTTCTCAGGGAGTTCCTTGGTGAAGGCATTCGCGTCCGGTTCCGGCCCCACTTCTTCCCCTTCACCGAACCCAGCTTCGAAGTCGACCTCAGTCGGCCCGGACAAACCGTTCGGGGCAAAGAATGGCTCGAAATCTGCGGCTGCGGCATGGTCGATCCGGCGGTTTTCGAACACGTGGGCATCGACCCTGAACGGTACACCGGTTTCGCCTTTGGGCTCGGCATTGAGCGCATGGCCATGATGCTCCACGGCATCCCGGACCTTCGCTATTTCACCGACAACGATACCCGATTCCTCGGCCAGTTTACCCCGGTGCCTCACGCCTGAGCCCGGATCGGGTCGCAAATCCTCATCCGCCTTTTACAACTCAAGCTCATTCAAGGCTCTGCCACTTGGGATTGCCAAATCCTCCTGGCTGCGCTATCTCAGCCGTCCCATGAGCATCGCATCCCACCCGCCCGACCTTGCGGAACGGATCCAGCGCCAGGCTTACCATCTATGGGAAGCCGCCGGGCGTCCCGCTGGAGACGGCTTTCACTTCTGGCTCGAAGCCGAACAGCTCATCCTCAAGCTCAATCCCCTCACCCAGAAAAAGCACAGCCCGACCGTCCCTGCCCCGACTGCTCCCGCCCCGGTCCCCGCCCCGGTGAGCATCAAAAAGAAAACCTCCTCCAAACCCAAATCCAAGTCCGCAACTCAATCCAAATCGATAAACGCCAAGCCCTCGGAAAAGCGGAGAACCGCCAAAACCAAAAAACCAAAAAACCAGCCAGCCACCCCGAACGAAAAATCGGAAAAAAAACAAAAAAAGAAAAAGAACAAAAACTAGGCCACGCTCAGCCAGCCCTATCCCGTTCAACAGCAGGGTGAGGCTCCGCCTGAATCTTAATTATTTTCCCGCCAAGTCGGCCGAACCGGGATTCCCCGCTCCGCCAAAAACCGCTTCAAATCCGGGACGGTCAACTCTCCAAAATGAAACAGGCTGGCCGCCAACGCGGCATCCGCGCACCCCTCGGCCAACACATCGGCAAAATGTTGCGGTGCTCCAGCACCTCCACTGGCAATTACTGGCAGGGCCACCGCCTCTGACATCGCCCGGGTCAACTTCAGGTCATAACCTGCTTTGGTCCCGTCCGCGTCCATGCTGGTCACCAAAAGTTCCCCCGCCCCAAGCCCTTCCACCTCCCGCGCCCACTCGATCGCATCAAGTCCAGTCGCCTTCCGGCCCCCGTGGGTCACCACCTCCCAGCGACCCGGACCGCTTCGGCGCGCATCAATGGCCACCACGATGCATTGACTGCCGAAGGCTTCTGCCCCTTCAGCCACCAGACGAGGCCGGGCCACGGCTGCCGAGTTCACGCTGACCTTGTCCGCCCCGGCCCGCAGCATGGTCCTCATATCCTCAACCGACCGAACGCCACCGCCCACCGTTAGCGGCATGAAGGTCTCTGAGGCCGTCCGTTCAACCACTGAAACCATCGTTGCCCGGCCTTCATGGGAAGCTGTGATATCAAGAAAGACCAACTCATCCGCACCCTGCGCGTCGTAAGCCCTGGCACATTCAACCGGGTCGCCCGCATCGCGGATTTCGACAAATCGGATTCCTTTGACCACCCGGCCTCCGTCAACATCGAGGCACGGGATAATGCGCTTGGCCAACATGCGGAGAAGCGGACGCGACAGGGCACCGACAAAGTCCGGTCCCTGCGGACTGGATCAGGCTCCTTTTTCCAGAAGCTTCTTCAAGTCTGCCAACACCTGTTGCGGCGCACGCCAATCCTCACCGGCGGCTTTGCCCAGGACCATTTTCCCGTCGGCATCAAAAACGACCAAATAGGGGATACCGGCCGCGCTGTTCTCCTGAAGCCATTGGCTCGTGCCGACTTTATCAAATGCCACCGCTGGGAAGGTCATTTTGCCCCACTCCATATACTTCTTCATCGCATCGGCATCCTGGTCCGAACTGACAAACACCAACTCAAACTCCGGATGCTTCGGCGACACTTCCTTGTAAAAAGCCGATAACTCCGGGGTGAACGCCCGGCACGGGGGACACCAGTGGGCCGAGTAATAAAACGCCACCAGTTTTTTCTTTTCCAGCGCATTGGCCCCAAGGGCAACCAACTGATCGCCATCCAGTTTCACCAGGTCCGAACCAATTTGCCCATCGACTGAAGCCTTTAGGACAGGAGCCAGACCGAGAGCGAATCCAAGCACAAGTGCCAACGCGGATGTCTTCATGCCTTAAACTGATGCCATCGCCTCCGCCCCGTCAAGCTCCACTTGCTTCCCGCTTGGAACTTCCCGGTTCCGCGCTACCTTCTTCGAGTGATTGCACCGCTCGCCCCCTCCATTGCCCGCCAAAAAATCCTGGCCGGAGATCGCATCTCACCGGACGAACTCAAAGAACTCTATTACGCCCCCCTGCCTGAACTCGGCGAGCTTGCCCATGCCCGGCGCCTGCAAAAAAAGGCTCCCGCCTTCGGAGGGCGCGGGGACCGGATCGTGACCTATATCGTCGACCGCAACATCAATTACACCAACGTCTGCAACGTCTACTGCAAGTTCTGCAACTTCTACCGCACGGAAAAAGACGCCGATCATTACGTCCTGACTCATGACGAAATCGACGCGAAGATCGACGAGTTGATTGCCGTGGGCGGGACGCAAATCCTCATGCAGGGCGGTCATCATCCCGGCCTCGGCATCGACTTCTATCTCGATCTCCTCCACCACCTCCGTGCGAAATATCCCGGCATCAATGTGCATGGCTTTTCACCACCGGAGTTCAACCATTTCAGTGAGGTCTTCGGTCTTCCACTCGAAGAAGTCATCGCCCGCTTCAAAGAAGCCGGCCTCGGCTCCATTCCCGGCGGGGGCGGTGAAATCCTGGTCAACCGGATCCGCGAACGGATCTCCCCCCTTAAATGTGACGCCGATGCCTGGCTCCGCGTCATGGAAATCGCCCACGGCCTCGGCCTCAACAGTTCCGCCACCATGATGTTCGGGCACGTGGAAAGCCTCGACGACCGGATCGAACATCTTGTCCGGCTCCGCGACATCCAGGACCGGACAGGTGGGTTCACCGCCTTCATCTGCTGGACCTTTCAGGCGGAAGGTACCGTGCTCAAAGCCGAGACGGCCGGTCCCTACGAATATCTTCGAATGCAGGCCCTCGCCCGCATCTTCCTCGACAATTTTGACAACATCCAAGCGTCCTGGGTCACCCAGGGTCCCCGCATCGGCCAACTGGCTCTCCAATTTGGTGCCAACGATTTCGGGAGTCTGATGATGGAAGAGAACGTCGTCAGCCAAGCCGGCGCAAGCTTCCGCCTGACCGTTGACGAAATCCGTCACCTCATCGCCGAGGCCGGCTTCGAACCGCACCAGCGCGATAATTGGTACCAATTGATCGACACCCCAGTTCCCTCCCCAACGGGAGGGTGAGGCTCCGCCCGAACCCTAATTTCGGCTC
>CALFVM010000179.1 GCA_937928665.1 uncultured Candidatus Methylacidiphilales bacterium | reverse complement strand
GGCCGGACTGTCAGCCGGGGGGACAAACCAATCCGGGAAGGCGCCGAGCATGCCGGCATCACGGACCGCCTGACTTCCGGCGAAATAGGCACGGAACACCAGTTGGCCCAGCGGGCCTCCGGGGAAGAGAAGATTGCCGGCCATCATGACCTGGGCCGCATGGAGCAACACGACCAGATTCTCCTTGGAGAGGGGCTTCATCGCTCTTCGGGCGATCTCCATGAACAGGATGACCGTGACCCAGGAGGCGGCCGAGCCGATGCCGTAGCCGGTCATGAGGCCGAGGTAGATTCCACCCGGCATCATGACGATGCCGCAGAAGATGATCCCGAGGACCGTGGTCCAGCCAAAGCCGTCCCGGAACGTCTTGGGCGTCTCGAGCAGGGAACGGTATTGCTCAACGTCGCGGTCGTGAGTTTCGTTGGCCACGGTCAGCCGCTCCTTTCCTGGGCAGTGGTGAAGGCTTCGCGGGCTTCGGCAAACATGGCGGCACGGTCTGCCTCGGGCACGGCGCGCCAGTGCAGGAAGTGGCGGCGGACCAGAGCGACGAAACTCCGGTTCAGGCGAATCCATGCCTCGCGCGTCCCCGACAGACGGTCGAGATCAACCCGGGCCTTGTAGAGACCGGTCTCCGGGTCGAAGGGGAGGGAGAGGGTCATGGTTTGGGAGACGGCCAGGTCGAAGGGTTTGAGCCAAACGGTGACGCGGAGGCAGGGAACCGTTGGGTCTTCCTTGCTGGTGTCCCTCACGCCAAGTTCCGGTGGCCCGCAAAAGAACCTCCCCGCACTGCCTTCTCCATGGTCGGAGAGGTAGCGACGGAAGAAACTCAGGACCGCAACGCGGTCACGATCACGGAAAGTGAACGGAAGATCGAACCGGAGCCGGTCGTCTTCAGGCTCCGGCAGGGTCCAGCCGGAATCTTCGGCCGGGGCGGCAATCTCCATGGCCGACTTGGCGGGAAAGTAGGTGGAGATAAAAACAGCGCCGGCGATGGTCAGGGAGGCGTAGATGGTGGTGGCCGAGGCGAACGTAAGGTTGAGGCCGCCGGTCAAGCCGATCTCGGTCAGAATGCGTCCGACCCCCTGGCTCAAAAGGTAGCCGAGGACCGAGCCGACCACGGCATAAACGAGTGCTTCGGCCATGAACATGAAGAAGATGGTCCGGGGCGCGATGCCGACGGCGTTATAGACAAAAATCTCGTCCCGCCGTTCATAGACAGAGCCGCGCATGGTGTTGAGCACGGTCAGCCCTGCGATGGCCAGAGGAATGAGGAGATCGATCAGTCCGGCCAGGGAGGCGTCCCGGCCTCGCTTGCCCCGGAAGGAAACGCCATCGAGCCCATAAAAAATGGTTTGTCCGGTCTGCTCCATGAACGATTCGATCGCTTCCTTGGCCTCGCGGTAGCCGAGGTCGGGCATGGCCACAGCCACGCTGATGGCGATGGGTCCGGCCCCAACGGCATGAGGCACGTTGAGTTTCAGATCGCGACCTGCTGCTAGGAGGAGGCGTTCGGCGGGAATCCGGGGATCATCATCTTCCGCCAGGATGGCCCGGCTGACCGTGGAGACGGTCAACTGGGCCAGCCGCTCAATGTCAAACGGGCGGAGATCCAGGCCGTCAAGGTCCGCCATGGCATCGACCCGCCCAGAATCAAAGATCCCCACAACATCGACTGGGGAACCATTCACCCGAATCCGGGCCGGGCCGGATTGACGGAGATCTTCCGCGCTCAGCCCCAGTGCCTCCGCCATGCGGTCCGGGATAAAGACTGCCGGTGGTTGGTCGGAGTCCCGGTCTTGGTCCGGAGTGAACCAGGATTGAATCCCTTCAATCGGAATGGCCTCGCGCAGAGGCTCGGTGTGGTTGAACTGAAGAATGGAGGAAAGTTCGTAGGTCCGGGCAATCCCGTCGGGCCCGGTGTGGGTGGCGGAGACCTTGGGATTGTGCGTTTTGCCGTCGCGCCAATCCTGGGAACCCAGAAACATCTGCCGGACGGCCACGGGGAATCGGTCACCAAATCGGGCGCGGAAGGCAAAAACCTCCTGGGCGGTCAGGGGTTCAAACCGTTCCCGTTTGATCAGCATTCCTTGATAGGGTGCGCGGGTAATGGCCACGCTCTCGTCGACGATGTCGTTGCGGACGGAGGTGAAACAAATCATGACGAACGTGAGCAGGGTGAGCGTGAGGCAGGTCAACCCGGTCCGGACTTTGCGCCGGTTCATGTTGTTCAGTCCGAGGGAAAAGGCGGAAAGGAGAACGCCGAAGGCATTGGCGTGGGCGGCCGTCACCTTGCCCGCTTTTTTCCGGAGTTCCTCCAGGTTCTCGCGGAACTTGCCCGAAAAGAGAAGAGTGATCCCGATGGAAATGAGGATGATGACGAAGCCAAGCAGAATCATCAGAGAGGAACGGACCATGGAAAAGGCGGGGTGGAGCAGCCGGAGCAGCGCGAAGACCACCAGAAAGATCACGACCTGGGCGGCCAGTTGCTTGCGCACGTCGGGGAAGGCAAAGAGAAGTTTTTCAAAAAAGAAGACAAACGGGACGAGTAGAGCGAGGTACCAGACGATGCCAAAAACGGCCTCGAGCACCGAGCGACGAAGGACCGGGTGATTGAGGGTGGAGTAGGTCACACTTTCTCGGGCGACCCGCTTGGCATCCCGGAGCGGAAGCTCGGGCAGCTCCGCCTCAGCTAAGCGGTCCCGGGCCTGCTGGTGGTAACGATTGACCAGGGGGTCGGCCATGCGGTAGCGATTTTGCAGGTCGAGCCGTCGACCGTTGACCAGGAGCATCGAACGGGCGACTTCAAAAGGCGGAGCGGGAAGGAAGGGATGATCGGCCACCAGATAACCTGGACCGTCGATCTCCCGCTCACCCGGAAGGAGCGGGTCATCCACGCCGAGCATAAAGCCTCGGGTCACGCGGAGGAGGTCATTGTCGACCGCACCGGATTGAAGCAGCGCATAAACAAAACGGTCGGGTTCAAGAAAGGTGGTGATAATCCCGAGTCCCTCGATCTGGCAGCGGTGTCGCGGCGTGGTCAGGCTGGCCGCTTCGAGGAACTCGACCCCGGTGTAATCCCGCAGAGTTTGCGGGTTGTTCAGGTCAAGGATGCTGACCGAGTCCGCCCGGAACAGGACCTGGGTTACCACTTGACGGCGGGCGGACATGGCAAGGTTGACCGACCGGAACAGTCTCTGGGTGTCCGGCCCTTCGTCCTTCATGTGGGTGATCCGGCCACCGGGACCGTGCAGTGCGGCCAGAGGGGTGTAGGTCTGGCCGAAGCGCGAGGCCCGCCACCGTCCGGGAAAGTCCGACATGTTATGCGGCAAATCGTAAAGCCCGTAGGGGTCGGTCAGGACCACCAGATGCTGGTAAAAGCCGGGAAAGCTGAAGAGTTCCTCCCGCTCCATCGGGCGCGTGGCGATGGCCGCACCTACGGCGGGAAAGGTCGGAACCACCGATGGACCGACGTTGGCGATGAGCACGCGGCCGTGGTAACTGCGGTCAAGGTGTTCCGCGATGGTCAGTCCTTCAAACGTACCCAGCCCCTGGCCAAACAAGGCGTAGGCCCGGCCCGAGGCCAAAAAGCTCCCCGCCAACGATTCAAGTTGGCTCCCATAGACGTCCGGAATCGGATCGGCATAACGGCGGAAGGCTTCGGCCCGGCCAATCGAGACCACGCCATAAACGGGATAGCCCATGTGGGTGAACAGGCTCAGATCGGTGTTCCACGCCTGACCGATGTTCTCCCGGATCCCCGCCGGATTCCGGGGAGTGATCGGCAACCATTCGGGCCCGCCGCCTCCCGGGGGGGAAGCTAGGGTCAGAACGGAAAAAATGCTGGCGGTCTTCGGATTCGGCACCCGCGTTTCCCCGGCATCCACGGCGAGAAGTTCGCGGTCGCCCGGTTCAGGTGAAGGAGCCAGACGAAGGGAGGAGACAGCTACCCGCTGGTAACCGTCAAAAAGCCGGGCGATGGCAGCCTCTTGTTTTATCCGCGTCTGCTTCTCCCGGTGGTAGTCCCGAAGAAGGATCAGCCGCTGCCGGAACCGGTCGGCCAGACCGACGCTTTTCACAAACTCGGGCCGGGCCTCGACCAAACCGGCGGCGGTGTAACCGGCCGCACCCGTCGCCTCGTCGTACGTCCGCTTGGCCGCCAGGTAGGCGATGAACCGGGGATCCTGGGGGTTCGAGACCGCATCCTTCTCCAGCACCAGCCGAGCTTGTAAGACCGGTTCGGTTCGTTCAAAGGCTACCCCGTTGACCACGACGAGGAACTGCTCGCGCAAAAACCGGGCACCTTGCCGGTCGAGACTTCCGACCGCCGCACGGGTCTCGGCGGGATCGGCGAGGAAGCCGGGCCGGTCCGTGGCCGCCAGGACCCGCTCCACGAGCGAAAGCTGGGCCTGGTTCTCGGCCAGGGCTTCCGCAGCGTGTCCGGACCGTGTGCTGACGCCTTCATGAGCACGTTCCGGAACTCCCAAGGCGCGGAGGAAGGCGTTGCCCTGGCCGGAACCGGTGTTTCGGTAAAGCACCCGCACCAATTGATTGATTCCTTCATTGGCCATGGCCGTGCCCCCGACCGAAACGAAAATGATGTCGCGGGTCAGGGAATCGCGGGCAGCCGCTAGTGCCTGTACGAGTTGGAGATGGGCGGCAAAGTTAAGAGTCTGAATCGGGCCGAAAGCCAGGTCGGGCAGGTAGGACACCGCGTCGTAACTGGCGATGATAACCAGGGCTTCCCGGGCCGGGCGGGGTGCCCGCAGGATGCCGAGGTAGGTCGGCGTCAGGGCGTTCTCGAACCTTGAAATCACGCGCAGCCGAACCGTCTTGCCCATGTGGGCGAAGATCTCCGGGGTGGCCGCCAGGCGGACGAAGTTGGCGGGGACACTCGAGACCATGCCACCCTTCTGGCGACAAACCTCGGCCCACGGAATCCGATCAAGTCCATCCGGATGGGCCACGATGAGGGCGCGCAGTCCAAGCTGGGCGTAGCGCAGCCAGTTAAAGGCGAAGTCCGAGTCATACGCCCCTTCCGAGGCGTCAATCAGGCCGATAATGTCGGAGAAATCGCGGCCCGAGCGGAGCATGTCGGGGGTGAGAACGACCAGCCTCCCCTCGATTCCCTCCGATCCTGTGGTGACGGGCTGAAGGTGATTGGGGAAAAACGGATAGACCTCGACCTTTGGACCCGGGCCTTCCAAGGCCTCAAACACCCGCACTTCTGCCAAAGGCGAGGCGATCCGAATGTCATGGCGGAGCACCTCCAGCCCGGCCTCCGCGTAGATCCGGGCGGCGAGTTCGCCTGCTTTCGTCGCGCCCGGCTGGCCGGGAAACCGGGAACCGAGTGCCGCAAGTTGGTCACGAACCTTCCGGACGGCAGTCGGGTTCATGGCAACCTCCAGAGCGGCTTCGTCAATGGCAGGCGCACGCCTGTCCTGGGCCAGGAAACGTTCTGGCGCAAACGTTTTCAAAAAAAGGGCGGCTGCCTGACCGGTTGCCACCAAGGCCACGATGGCACCCATGGCCGGCAGGCCCGATTTCCAGAAAGAGTTGCGACCTGGCGGCTTCATAACTCACCCGTAAACCGCGTGAGACCCGGCGTGAAGAAATAGTGATAAAAGTTGAGCAGCCCAAAAAAGGCATGGGCCGCCAGGCTTCCGCCCACGATGCCCAGAGCCAGCGGAACCAGCTGGGTTCGGACCGTGACGGCACCGCCCAGTTTCAGCACGGTGAACCGGATGGCCCATGCGGCCAGAATAGATCCCCAGCCAAACTGGAGCAGGGGCGAAAAGCCGAGAAAAAAGCCGACCGGGTGAAACCAAAATCCGGCGAATGCCTGCCGTAGCATGACCAAGCCGCCCATTACTCCACCGCCGACCGCGGCGGCCAGCAAGCGGGGGTTGCCCGCTGTCTCCGCTCGCTCACTTTCCAAGGCCGCATTGGCCTCGACGACTTTGGCGTTATAAACCCCCAGCGAACCGGTGCGCGGTCCGAACTCGCCCGTGACCGGGAAGGTGGTTGTGCCCAGGGCATAACCTGCCGAAAGATAGGCCCAAAAGCCGATAGCCAGTCCGCCCGCAACTCCGAAGACCGCGATCCACTTCAAATGCGAAGGACGGGCTCGGGCGCGTCGGCCCAGCTCAATGGCCTCCGCTTGGGCACCGGGAATCAACAGAAAAGCCACTGCCACCAGCAGTGCCCCCGCCAGCACGATCGTCAGGGCACCGTCCACGCCCCAAAACGTTAGAGAGCCCCCCCATCCGATCATCGAGACCACCAGCAAATCGCTGGTCGTAAAGTTCGGTGCACTGGCCGGGATTCCGCATTCCGCCCGGATTTTGGCCATAACCAGGCAGAGCAGCAACATGCCGCCAAAGAATAGCATCATCGGAATGGGCGGCAGCCCGACCCAAACCGACCAACCCCACGCGCCCACCGCACACAAGGCCAGAAGAACAAGAGCCGTTCGGGGTGCCAGTGCTTCGCCATCGGGATTTCCTCCCCGCCAGGCCTGCCGCGCATAGCGCACCAGATGGCGGCGGGTGAACCATAGAATCAGCCCGCCGTAGGCGATCAGGGCACCGAGCATCTGATCCCGGGGATACGGGTAGCCGGTCGCCGTGCCCAGGCCTGTTCCTTCACCCAGCCAATACTGTGCCCGGAACAGGAAATAGCCCATGACCAGACTGAGCAGAACATTGAGTTCCATGAGCAGTGCCAGGCCGAGTGCCAGCCAAAAAATCCGGAACTCCACCTCCCGCCATGTCTGGCCCCAACCGGCTCCCGTGAAATACGATTGCAGGTTGAAATAAGGTGCCAGGGTGGGCACCTCAGGCGAGTAGGTGTTCCAGCCTTTGAGAAAACAGAAAAAAAAGGCGACCCCGAACCCGACCCATACCATCGGGTGACGCCACACCTTCGGGAAGGCCCGCCCTTCACGCTCCTCATCCTCCCCGGGAATCAGGGCCAAGGGCACCTGCGCCAGGGGCAGCGGGTAACGCTCATTTTCCATCCACTGTTTTCGATAGATCACCACCATGGCGAATGAACCGGCCAAAATCAGCGCAGCCAACCCCGACCAGGCGAGGAAGGGGCGGAGCCATGCCTCCCACGGGATATATCCACCCAGGACAAACCGGAGCCCCGCCAGGCTCAGCAGGCGATCCGGTCGCACGACCACACCGGCCCGTTCGATCTCCGACAGCTCATTCCATTCCGATTCGGTCGCAAAACGTCGGCCCGCCGTGAGCGATTCCAACGCGGCCACACTGACCATCTCCGGTCGCGCCAACTCCAGCCGACCCCGCCCGGACAAACCAAACTCCAACACCACGGCCTCCTGCGTTCGCTCCGGAATCGCCACCCCATAACTCCCCAGCCGGATAAAGCCGCCCGGCTGAAGGACCGTTGTCCTGGCACTTTGCCGGGAGAGGAAAATCTCCGAGTCCGCCGTTTCCTCCCCGTCGGCATACAGCCGGGCATGGGCCAGCGTGGTCGGTCCATAGTTGCTGCCCCGGGCCAGCACGGAAATCATGAACGGTTCTCCCGGCTTCGGTCCCTCCCGCCCCGCCGCCAACGGCACGCGGATCCGAATGCGGCTGGAACCCTCATCCTTGGTTTCAATAACCCACCCGCTTTCCCACTGACCCGGGGTGACCTCGACCTGATCGACCCGGCTTCCTGGCCCGAACTCCCCCGCAGCCGGGCTGTTTCTGAAGGCTTGCAGCAGATTGGGACCACCCGGCCAGAGGGCGTCGGGCAGGGCGTCCCGTTTCTCAAAGTCGCTGGTGACCGGAATGGTGGCAACGACCCCGGGCAGGTAGCGCCAGAAACCGTTGCTCATGAGCGGCGCCGCGATCAGGCAACTGTAGAGAATGAAGAAAAACTCAGGTCGGGAGACGAGCCGGACCTTCGCCAGCAGAAAAAGCAGCCCGGAGAGAGCGGCCAGGCCGACGCCCAGGATGAGTGCCGGAACAGCGAGTGGTTCGCTCCCGAAGGTGCGCCCGGTCGTATTGGAAACATCCACCGTGATGACCCCGCCGAAATTGATCCATAGGGCCAGCGCGACCAACCCGAACAGCGTCCACGAAGCCGACCGCCAGGTCAGCGCAGGACGATAACTCATGGCCGGGGTCTCGCGGGAGGACACCATTGTCGCGCGAACCTAGTGGTTGGGACGGTCGCGACAACCCTACTTTGGTTTGAGACCCGGGGCGATTATCGGGTTGGATGCCGGAGATCGACTCGGAGCTTGTCAGACGACTGCAAATCGCTAAATTGGCGGGCTTATGACTGACTCTCGACTGGCCCGCCAAACGGCGGAACGTCTCATCGGATCCCGTGCCCAACTCCTGAAATATAAGTGTCTCTTAGGTTTCGACGGCTTTGTCGACACCATTTTCGAGGTGGTGGACCAACGCCAAACGGCCACCAAATACACCGCACTTAGCTCGATGAAAGAGTTTGGCAAGCGGGTCAATGCGGCAGCCGGGAAAAGTGCCAACATGGAAATCGTCCCCTCCATGGAAAAAATCGGCGGCAACGGACCAATTATGGCCTTCGCCATGAGCACCCTGGGTGCTCCCGTCGAGTACATCGGGATGCTCGGCCATCCCAAGATGCACCCCGTCTTTGAGGAATTCGCCAAACGGGCCAAGGTCCACTCCATCGCCAACCCTGGCCTGACCGCCGCTTATGAGTTCACCGATGGCAAACTCATGTTTGGCCAGCACAGCACGGTCCATGAAGTCAGTTGGGACGTGATCAAAAAACGGCTCGGCGAGTCCAACTTTCAGAAGCTCTGGAACCAATCCGATTTCGTCGGAATGGTTAACTGGACCATGCTTCCGAATCTTTCCGCGCTCTGGAAAAAAATGCTCAGTGAGTTCAAGCCCGGCAAAGATGCCAAGCGGAAGATGCTCTTCTTCGACCTGGCCGACCCCGCCAAGCGGACCGATACCGATCTTGTCGCCGCGCTCAACATCATCGGCGAATTCCAGGCCAACCACGACGTCACCCTCGGCCTCAACGAGTCGGAAGCCCATCAGGTCGCCCGCGTGCTGAAACTGAAAGCCCCCGCCAAAACTCCCAAAGGAATGGCCAGCCTCAGCGCCGCCATCCGGGAAAAAGTCGGGATCGGCTGTGTCGTCGTTCACCCCGTCCAGTTCGCTGCCGGTGCTGACGCGGAAAACGAAGTCTTTGTCAACGGTCCCTACACCGCCAAACCTAAAATCAGCACCGGTGCAGGCGACCACTTCAACGCCGGATTTGTCATCGGACGCCTCCTCGGTCTGAGCCTCGCGCACTCCCTCCAACTCGCCGTGGCCAACTCCGGCTTCTACGTCCGCCACGCCCAAAGCCCGAACCGGGAACAACTCGTCCGCTTCCTCCAAACGCTCTGACCCGCCGGGCGGATTGTTGGTTGGACTGAAGCCGATGCGATCGTCCGGGCAATGCCACGGATGATTCCGTTCAAACGAGTCGGAACCGGTGGAGAGACACCTGTCTCGCTCACAAGCAACCCGGCGACCGGAGGCAAGACGCAAGACGCAAGACAGTCAGACTGTCCGGTGGGTCGGGCCGACAGGGCAGGGTGGATGAAGGATAGCTTCGCCCTTGCCGTGGTTTTCCCTTGGAACAGGAGTGCCCGGTGGGGTCGACAATGGTTAGAACAAGTGCGGAACTGGCGGTTCCGCACGGCGCGGTCTATCAAAACCTCAAAACCTCAAAACCTCATTCGCAGGTCGTTGGGCGCAACCCACGCCTTGGAATCGACGGGGCATCACCTGTCCGCTCCCCATTTCAACCCGACCCTTGTCGCACGTTTGCGCTAAGAGACGCTTTTTCCAACTTGGTGCCGCTGATGCAAGCGAGCCCAAAATCTGCCCGCTGAAGCGGTATTTTTAGGAGCAAGTCATCCGCGGTTGACTCCGTGGGCTCGTTGCCATGCAGCGGTGGGACGAATCTTGGAGAAACCGGTCCGGTGCCGGAAAGGGTTTGCCAGTGTTTTCCGGCCTGGAGTGCCGGGTGATCTTCTGGCAGCCATCGTCAAGGAGCGCAGGGAGACTGTGCTGGTTTGAGTCCAACGGCGGGGGTGTTTGCATTTTGAAACCCGTGGATTAAGGATTTTTGCCTGGCGCGATCACCGGGTCAGTGGGGTAAGGGGGGGAAGAGGAGGGAGGGGGGTGGCGAGGGTGGTATGTGAGGGCCAAAGAGCAACTCGACCGGGCGGGG
>CALFVM010000178.1 GCA_937928665.1 uncultured Candidatus Methylacidiphilales bacterium | reverse complement strand
CAGACTGTAAATCTGCTGGCATTGCCTTCACAGGTTCGAATCCTGTTCCGCCCAGTTTTTTTTCGGGGCGGGGGTGGGGTGTTGTGTGGGTTTTCTTTCGGCTGGTTTTCGGCGGGTTGCTTGGCATTTTCTGAGCGGATGCACCCATTAACTCCTGGCGGAATACGTCCGTGGCTGATGCCGGAACTCAATCAGTTGAATCGCCTGCCCGCCCGGGCGACGTTGTATCCGTTCCCGGATGTGGGGGCGGCTGGTCGGGGGGTGAGGGAAGAGTCTCCCTGGTTTTTGTCGTTGGACGGGGAGTGGGCGTTCTCGATGGCACCGCGGCCTGAGGCGGTCCCGGAGGATTTTCCGGCAGCCGGATTGGATGATGGTTCGTGGGGGAAAATACCGGTGCCGTCGAATTGGACGCAGCACGGGTATGGGCGTCCGCATTACACGAATGTGCAAATGCCGTTTCCGCATGAGCCGCCGCAGGTGCCGGAGGAGAATCCGACGGGGATGTACCGACGGCGGTTTCGGTTGCCGGAAGGGTGGGCGGGAAGGCGGGTGGTGCTGCATGTGGGGGGAGCGGAGAGTGTGTTGTATGTGTGGGTGAACGGGAGCTTTGTGGGGTTGAGCAAGGACAGCCGGTTGCCAGCGGAGTTTGATGTGACGCCGTTTCTCCGGGCGGGGGAGGAGAATGTGTTGGCGGCGGCGGTGGTGCAGTGGTCGGATGCGTCGTTTGTGGAGGATCAGGATCAGTGGTGGCTGGGGGGCATTCATCGGGAATGTTTTTTGGTGACGACGGACCGGGTGTATCTGGCAGATGTCTTTGCCCGGCCGGTGCTCGACGCCGGGCGGCAGCGGGGGAGGTTGGAAGTGGAGGTGGAGCTGGGGTTTGGGACGGTGCCGGAGCCGGGTTGGGCGGTAGCGGTTGAATTATGGGGGGAGGATGGCAAGCCGGTGGCGGGAGCGAGCGGTCGGCACCGGATGGAATCGATTGATTTCCAGCCGGGCCGGGATGGACGGGGGATGGCCCGGCTGAAGGTGAAGGTGGCCCGGCCGCGGTTATGGAGTCCGGAGAACCCGGCACTCTACCGATTGGTGGTGGTGTTGGAATCGCCCACGGGGGAAACGGTGGAAGCGACGTCCTGCCGGGTGGGGTTCCGGGACATTGAGGTGCGGGACCGGCAACTATTGATCAATGGGCAACCGGTGCGGATTTGCGGGGTGAACCGGCACGATCACTGCCCGGACCGGGCGAAGGCGGTTCCGGTGGAGTTGATGCGGCGGGACGCGTTGTTGATGAAGCAGCACAACATCAACGCGGTGCGGACCTCGCATTATCCGAATGATCCGCGCTGGTTGGATTTGTGCGATGAGTTGGGGTTGTTGGTGGTGTCAGAGGCGAATATTGAGTCGCACGCCTTCTATCATGACATCTGCCGGGACGCGCGTTATGCGTCGGCGTTTTTGGAGCGGGGGTTGCGGATGGTGGAGCGGGACAAGAATCACCCGTGCATTTATGCGTGGTCGCTGGGGAATGAATCAGGTTATGGGCCGAATCATGATGGGCTGGCGGGTTACATTCGGTCGAGGGATCCATCGCGGCCGTTGCACTACGAGGGGGCGTTGTGCCGTGGTTGGGAGGGTGGGATGGCGGCAACGGATTTCGTTTGTCCGATGTATCCGCCGTTGGAGGCGATTGTGCGGTGGGCCACGGACAAGAAGAGTCGGGACCGTCGGCGACCGTTGATCATGTGTGAGTTTTCGCATGCGATGGGAAACAGCAACGGAGGATTGGCCGATTATTTTGACGCGTTCGATCGGTATCCCGGATTGCAAGGTGGATTCATTTGGGAGTGGGTGGATCACGGTCTGCGGAAGTGGACGGAGGACGGGCGTTCGTATTTTGCGTTTGGGGGGGATTTTGGAGATGAGCCGAACGATTTGAACTTTGTGTGTGATGGGCTGGTGGATCCGGACCGGCAGGTGCGTCCTGCACTTTTCGAGTTCAAACATTTGGCCCAGCCGGTAAAGGTGGCGGTGAGGAGTCCGAAGAAGATGACTTTCACGGTGACCAACCGCCAGTGGTTCACGACGCTGGCCTGGTTGCGCGGGACGTGGGAGTTGATGATCGACGGGGTGGAGGTTTCGGGCGGAACGCTCCCGTCCTTGAAGACAGCGGCCCGCCGGTCTGACCGGGTGCGGTTGCCGGTGGAGCTGCCGCCGTTGGCACCGGGGCAGGAGGCTCATGTGACCTTCCGTTTTTACGCGGACAGGGCGACCCCATGGTGCGAGGCCGGCCATGAGGTGGCTTGGGATCAGATTGCGCTGCCGCGGACGGCTTTTGCGAGAACGTCCGGGTCTGTCCGGCGGTTCCCGGATGCGATTCATCCGCCGGTTGCCTGCGAGGCGGATGACGCCGGGTTGCGGGTGGTGGCCGGTCCGGTCCGGGCACGGTTTGATGCCAGACAGGCGCAGTTTGCGGAGCTGACGCTGGGGGGGCGTCCGTTTCTGGTTGCCGGTCCGGTGCTTTCCGTTTTCCGCGGGCCGACGGACAACGACGGTTTGAAGATAGCCTGGGCCAGGGGGGTGGCGGGAGAAGGTGAGCAGCAGAAGGCACTGGGTCGCTGGCTGAAGTTGGGGCTGCACGAGGCGGTGGTGGAGTGCGCGTTGCTTAAGAACGGGCCGACGCGGGACGGCGGTTGGCTGGTGGCGACCCGGCAGACCGCACGGTGTGAGGGGGGGCAGGTGGTGGCGAAGGTGAATTATCTGTTCCATCCGGAGGGGGCGATTGACGTGGATGTGGAGGCGAAGGTGGACCGGGCACTGGCCGACCTGCCGCGCCTGGGTCTGCTGTGGACGTTGCCGGCGGGTTTTGAAAAGCTGGCCTGGTTTGGTCCGGGGCCGCAGGAGACCTACCGGGACCGGTGTGCGGCACCGGTGGGCCGGTATCACAGTTCCGTGACGGAGCAATATGTGCCGTATCCCGTGCCCCAGGAGCATGGGAACAAGCACGGGGTGCGCTGGATCGCTTTGGGGGATGAGGACAATCACCGGTTTGTCTGTCTGGCGCGGGGGCAGCGGTTTGATGCCTCAGCCTCGCATTTCACCCCGCTGGATTTGTTCCGGGCGACGCACCCGACGGATTTAAAGGCGGCGGGGGAAACCTATCTGCACGTGGATCTGGCGCAGCGTGGCCTGGGGACGGCGAGCTGTGGTCCGGATACGGACCCGAAACACCGGATTGCGGCGGGAACACACCGGTTGGCTTTTCGGGTTCAGCTTTTAGGGCCTGACGCGGCTGCGCTCTAGAGAAGCGTGGAGGTGGAGTGAGCTGCGTATGAGGGATCTCAGCGGGCGAGGGCCTGGGATTGTTTGACAAAATCGTCGCCGGACCATTCTCCGTCGGCCTGGACCACTTTGGCGGCTTCGGCAGCGCGGGCGGCTTTGCGGGCCTGTTGCAGGCGGACGAGTTCGGCGTGAGAGGTGAAGAAGTCGAGGCTCTTGCCTTTGAAGTCGGCGGGTGAGTGGAACTGGTGTTTTTCCATGAAGGCGAGGAGGCCTTCGGATAGAGGTTTGACCATGCCGTAGCCGAACTTCATCACGCCGGTGCAAACTTGGACGGTGTCAGAACCGAGGAGGATGAATTGGGCGGCGTCGTCGCCGGTTTCAATGCCGCCCATGCCGGAAAGGCTGCGGCCGGGGAACTCGTGACGGATAAGGGTGGCCAGTTCCATGCACATGCGGAGGGCGATGGGGCGGACGGCTTTGGAGGAGTAGCCGCCAGGGGTGGTGTAGCCTTCGACGGTGGGCTCCGGGCGGAGGGTATCGAGATTGACGCCGATGACGCTGCGGATGGTGTTGATGGCACTGACGCCGTGGCAGCCGGCGGCGAGGGCGCGACGGGCAGGATCTTCGATGTGGGTGATATTGGGTGTCATCTTGGCCCAGACAGGTTTTTTAGCGGCGGCCATGACCCAGGAGCAGACCTCGCCGAGAATGTCAGGATCCTGGCCCATAGCGGCACCCATTTTGCGCTCCGGCAAACCGTGCGGGCAGGAGAAGTTCAGTTCAAAGCCATCAACGCCGGCGTCCTGGCATCGTTCGACGATTTCGGTCCAGGCGTCCCTGGAATATTCTTCCATGATGGAGGCGATGAGAACGCTGTCGGGGTGGGAATCCTTGCATTTTTTGAACTCGTCCAACCAGATAGGAAAGGGCCGGTCGCTGATGAGTTCGATGTTTTCCCAGCCGATGACTTCCTTGCCATCGTTGGCCATGAGTTTGCCGTAACGGGGGGTAACATTGATGACTTTGGAGGCGTCGAGGCTAACGGTCTTGGCAATGACGGCACCCCAGCCTTCATCAAAGGCGCGTCGGATGACGTTGAGATTGGTGCCGGGCGGCCCTGAAGCGATGACAAAGGGGTTGGGCAGCGTCAATCCATCAACGTGGGTGGTAAGGGTAGCCATGGGAGAAGTAAAGAATTCCTGGGGAAGGGAAGCAAGAAGCGAGCCGAAGAAGCGGGGGGGGTGGTGTCCCTTGCTCTCCTGCAGGGTCGCGCTAGTCGTGGAGGGTGAAGGTGATGCCGTTAAGTGTTGATGAAGCGGGGCGGTTAGCCGCGCTCCGGTCGTTAAATCTGCGGGAGAAGGGGCCGGAGGAGCGGTTTGATGCGATCACGAGGTTGGCGGCGGAATTGTTTTCGGTGCCGATTGCCTATATCGCGATGGTGGATGAAGAGGAGCAGTGGTTCAAATCGCGGATTGGGTTGAGCGAGTGCAGCACGAGCCGGGAGATAGCGTTCTGCCACTATACAATCCAGCAGGATGACACGCTGGTGGTGGAAGACGCCTGGGAGGATTCCCGCTTTGCGAAAAACCCGATGGTGACGGGGCCGAACCAGATCCGGTTTTATGCGGGGCATCCGGTGCGGGCACCAGGGGGAGAGAAGGTGGGCACGTTGTGCCTGATGGCGTGCCAACCACGGAGGTTTCCAGAGAAGGAGCGTGTGCTGTTGCGGCGTCTGGCCGCGATGGTGGAGCGTGAGCTGAGTTTAATGTCGTTGATTGAGCTGCAAAGTCGGCTGTTGGAAACCCAGACGAAGCTAGTGGAAAGCGAGCAGCGGCTCCGTGAGGAGCTGGATCAGGCGGTGCGGTATGTGGAGGGGTTGTTGCCGGGAAAGGTAGCTGATGGGCCTTTACGGGCGGATTGGTATTACCGGCCCTCGGCGCACCTGGGTGGGGATGCGTTTGGCATGCGCTGGATGGACGCGGATCGGGTGGCGGTATTTGTGCTCGATGTTTGCGGGCACGGGGTGAGCGCGGCGCTGCTGTCGATTTCGGCGTTGAACATCCTCCGGGTGGCACCGCTGGATCGGTTCCCATTTGCCAGCCCGTCTGGGGCGTTGGCGAGGCTGAACACGGGTTTTCCGATGGAGGCGCATGACTCGAAATACTTTACGATTTGGTATGGGGTCATCGACTTGGCGGCCGGTCAGCTTTGTTATGCGAGTGCGGGGCATCCACCGGCTTTATTGCGGAGGGCGGACGGAGAGGAGATGGAGGAATTGGCCACCCGTGCGATGCCGATAGGATGGCTGCCTTCGGGGGAGTATGCGGAAGGGACCGTTCCGTTCCCTGTTGGATCGGATCTGCTTCTGTACAGCGATGGGGCGTATGAGTTCAGAAGGACCGATGGCGAGTGGTTTACGTTTGATCGTTTCAAGAGATGCGTCCAGGAAGCGGGGCCGGAGGTGGGTGGGATCGTTGAGGCACTTCGTCGTGAGCGGGTGGGGGGTGACTTTGACGATGACGTGGCCTTGTTCCGGCTCTGGCACTGAAGGGGAGGGGAGGCGGCAGGCTCAAGTTGACGCTTGGGCTTCGTTAAGGAAGTGGAGGGCATCGACACCCTCGCCCCGGTCGGCGGAGGTATTGGCGGTAAACAGGAGAGCCATGCAGTCGAGATTGTCGTCCACCGAGGTCGGGTGGTCGTTCCGGCGTCCGGCGACCCAGTCGAGGAAGGCATCGAAGAGAAAGGCGGTGTCACCAGGGCCTTCGCGGGGATAGTCGATGGGCTGACGGTCGGTGCTGCGGAGGAGCAAGATTTGGCGGTGATCGAGGAGGAGGGAACCGGTTTCGCCCTCGGCGCGGAACTATTCGTCGCGCCACGGATTGAGGACAGCGCAGGCGGGGAGGATTTCGGAGGCCCAGGTAGCAAGGCCGTGGCGGCTGGCACCGATGAGGAGGACGCGGGGTTTATTTGCCGCCATACCAGAAGGCGCGCGTCCAGAGGTGGGCGCGGAGCTTGATCTGGAGGGCTTCGGACATGGGGGGAAGGTCGCTGACGCCGCAGTTGACTTCGGCCTGGGCGATGGAGCGGATGCCAGGGATGACGGTGGTGACGGCGGGGTGAGCGAGGACGAATTTGAGGGCGGCCTGGGCCATGGTGTATCCGGAGCCTTCAAGGTCGGGCCGGATGCGCTCGGCGCGCTCGACGGCGCGGGTGAGTCGGTCTCCGGCGAAGTAGCGGGAACGGAAGTCGTCCGGGGGAAAGGTGGTGTCTTTGGTGAACTTGCCGGTGAGGACGCCTTCGTCAAAGGCGACGCGAACGATGACGGCCACGCCATGGTCACGAGCGGTGTCGAGGAGTTCGGCGGTAGGTTCCTGTTCAAAAATGTTATAGATGACCTGGACGGCATCGATCCACCCACCTCGGATGAGGTCGATGACGGCGTTTTGATCGTGTTCAGGCGTGGAGATGCCGATGAAGCGGATGAGGCCTTCGGCCTGGAGTTGGCGCAGGATTTTGAAGGGGAGGGGGTTCCGGTTCCATGCGCGGGTCCAGGTGTGGAGTTGGAGGAGGTCGATGGTGTCGACGCCGAGTTTTTCGGCCCGGATGCGGAGGTTATCGCGGAGGTAGGTTTCGGGATAGCGCTCTTCTGCCCGGCAGTAGGGGGATGGAGGCCTGGGGCCGGAGGTGGGAGGGGTTTTGGTGGCGACCATGACTTTGGGCCAGAGGTCGCCGCGCTCGCGCAGGACGCGGCCGATGAGTTCTTCACTTTTGCCGTTGCCGTAGCCTGCGGCGGTGTCGATGAAGGTGCAGCCGAGGTCCAGGGCCCGGTGGAGGGCGGCGAGGCTGTCGCCGTCGTCCTGTGGGCCCCAGGAGCCGCCGATGGCCCAGGCACCGAAGCCGATTTCAGAGACGGAGAAGTCGTGCTTACCGAAGGGCCGGGAGTTCATGGCGTTTGCATCCGGTTGAGTTCGTAGTCGCGGTTGGCCAAATGGTAGTCGAGGGTGAGACGGAGCATGGTTTCCAGGTCGGTTTTAGGCTCCCAGCCCAGGCGGGTGCGGGCTTCATTGATTTTGGGAACTCGGTAGATCACGTCCTGGTAAGCGGCTCCGTAGTAGTCGGTGCTGGAGATGGTTTCGATCCGGACGTTGCGGGCGATCTGCTCGTAGCCGGGATAGGTGCCGACAAGGCGGATGAGGATGTCAGCCAGTTCCGCAATCGAGTAGTTCATGGCGGGGTTGCCGATGTTAAAGATCCGTCCGGAAGCGACGCGGTCAGGATTTTCAATGATCCGGAGGATGCACTCGACGCCGTCTTCGATGAAGGTGAAGCAGCGGCGCTGGGAGCCGCCATCGACGAGTTTGATGGGTTTGCCTTTGATGATGTTGTGGAGGAACTGGGTGACGACGCGTGAGGAGCCTTCTTTGGGGTCGTTGATGTCGTCGAGCTTCGGGCCGACAAAGTTGAATGGGCGGAAGAGGGTGAAGTCGAGGCCTTCTTTATCGCCATAGGCCCAGATGAGGCGGTCGAGAAGTTGTTTGATGTTGGAATAGATCCAGCGCTGTTTAGGGATCGGGCCGAGGACCAGGTTGGTGGTGTATTCGTCGAAGGCATCGTCATCGACCAACCCGTAAACTTCAGAGGTGGAGGGGAAAACGAGGCGTTTCTTCCATTTAACGACCTTGCGGATGACCTCGACATTGGCTTCGAAGTCGAGTTCAAAGACGCGGATGGGATCTTTGACGTACATGGCTGGGGTGGCGATGGCGACCAGAGGGATGACCACGTCGCATTTGTTGACGTGGTATTCGAT